>CANQRW010000018.1 GCA_947626365.1 uncultured Lachnospiraceae bacterium | reverse complement strand
GATCCTGCCGCTGTTTTACTTGGAACGGATAAAACAATGTGCTGTTGGTGGCGACCAGAATTTGACGCTTAACAATCAAGAAAAAGGTTCAGCTGATGCTCTACCTGCCCAACTTCATTTCCGTCATCGTCCTCTGCGGTATCGTGAGAATCTTCCTTTCCGTAACCGGACCGGTGAACCTGCTTCTGGGAACCCAGATCAACTTCATGACCATGCCTCAGGCCTGGAGAACCATCTACATCGCCAGCGGTATCTGGCAGGGCGCAGGCTGGGGATCCATCATCTACACGGCGGCCCTTGCTAACGCCAGCCAGGATCTTCGGGAAGCGGCTGTCATCGACGGAGCCAACATCTTCCAGCAGATCAAGGTGGTTGAGTGGCCGGCCATCAAGGACGTGGTCATCATCCAGTTCATCCTTCAGGCAGGAAACATCATGAGCATCGGATTTGAGAAGGCCTACGCTCTGCAGACCGACTTAAACCTGGCAAGCTCCGAGATCATCGCAACTTACGTGTACAAACAAGGTCTTATCAGCGGCGACTTCAGCTTTTCAACTGCCGTAGGTTTGTTTAACACCATCATTAACGTCATTCTGCTGGTGGCAGTCAATAAGATTGTGGCTGGCATGAATGAAGGACAGGGACTGTAGGAGGTGCGATATGAAACAGGTTAAATTTTCCAAATATTCCACGCAGGATAAACTGCTGGTAGGTACCGGATACCTTCTGATCGGGCTGTTCGTTCTGGCCATTGTGGTTCCTGTGATCTACATTATAGTGGCTTCCTTTATGGACCCGGTTACCCTGCAGAACAAAGGCATCACCTTCGATTTCAGCAAATGGACGGCTACCGCCTATGAGCGTGTTATGACCAACGCCCAGATCTGGATCGGATTTAAGAACGCGGTTATTTACTCTGTAGTGTTCACTGTAGTGTCTGTAGGTGTCACCCTGCTGTGCGCGTACCCCATGTCCAGAGCGGACTTCCGCGGAAGAGGCTTCTTCAATGTGATCTTCATGATCACCATGTTCTTCGGCGGCGGACTGATCCCGACCTACCTGCTGATCAGCAACCTGGGACTTCTGGACAGCATGTGGGCGGTTATCCTGCCCGGCGCGTTCAGCGTCTGGAACATGACTATCGCCAGAACCTACTACCGTGGGATTCCCACAGAGCTCCGTGAGGCAGCGGATGTGGACGGTGCCAACGAGCTGGTGTATTTCTTCCAGATCCTCCTTCCCGTGTGTACGCCCATCATCGCCGTGCTGGCGCTGTGGCAGTTCGTAGGCATGTGGAACAGCTACTTTGACGCGATGATTTATTTGAACGATTCCGCCAAGCAGCCTCTGCAGCTGGTACTTCGCTCCATCCTGATTCAGAACCAGCCTGAGTCCGGCATGATCGCCGATATGCAGAGCACCGCGCAGAGAGCGCAGCTGGCAGAGCTTCTGAAATACGCAACCATTATTATTTCCAGCCTTCCCCTTCTGGTGATGTACCCCTTCTTCCAGAAATATTTTGACAGCGGCATCATGGCAGGCGCTGTCAAGGGCTGACGGATGGAAAGGAGTCGGATGATGATGAAGAGATTATTTGCAAGAACAGCAGCAGTTCTTTTCGCGGCGGCCACTGTGACGTCTCTGGCCGGCTGCGGCAGCAGAGTGGAGATCAACCCTGGCACCGAGATGCAGGTGGTGGATCCTGCTACCCTGCAGTTCCCTCTGGCGGAGAAGGCGACCCTGACCGGGATGATCAGCTATCCCCCCAGCACGGAGTCGGATCCCAACAAGCGTACCATTTTCAAGCGGCTGCAGGAAGCCACTAACGTAGAGATCGACTGGACGGCTATCCAGTCAGACCAGTGGGGCGACAAGATCGTGCTGAATATGTCCAACCCCAACATTCTGACGGATTTTGTGTTTACCGCCGGATTCAGCGACAATGACCTGTTGCGTTACGCGGATTATGGTGCTATTATACCATTGGAAGATTACATTGACACCTATATGCCCAACTTGAAAGGTGTATTTGACAAATATCCGGAGTACCGGAAGATGTGCACTGACGTCAACGGACATATCTGGGCCCTGCCCTGGATCGAGCAGCTGGGCTCCAACTACACTGCCATCCAGACCATCGGCGACATGAGTTTTATCAACAAGAAATGGATGGATTTCCTGGGCCTGGAGATGCCCACCACCGTAGACGAATTTGAGCAGGTTCTGATCGCCTTCCGGGACAACGCCGACAAGCTGAAAGCGGAGTTCGGAATCGAGGGAAGCATTATCCCCATGTCCTGTATCGTCAACGACGGCGACCAGGATCCGGCGATCCTGATCAATGGTTTCGGCGAGGGTTACGGAGACGCTGATCGGGGCCGCCATATCGCGGTGACCGACGATCTGAAGGTGATCTGCTCCGGAACTCAGGAAGGCTTCAAGGACGGCATCGCATGGCTTCATAAGCTGTACGAGGAAGGCCTGATCGATCCGGAGGCCTTTACCCAGGAGTGGTCCACCTACGTGGCCAAGGGTAAATCCGGACGTTACGGCGTCTGCTTCAGCTGGGATGTGGCCAACATTGACAACCTGACTGACTGGGTACCCCTTCCGGCGCTGACTGCCGATGTGAGAAATATCACGCCGGCCAACGGTTCCTTCACCAGCGGTTTTGATCGCGGACGCTGTGTGGTTACTTCCGTGGCGAAGCAGCCCGCGCTGGTCTGCGCATGGCTGGATCAGATGTACGCGCCCCTTCAGTCCCCGCAGAACAACTGGGGAACCTACGGCGAGGACGACGAGTTCGATATCTTTGAGATGGGCGTCAACGACAAAGGCGAGCCTATGCTGCACCATGCTCCTCTGGGAGACGCTTCCCCTGTCGAGGTTCGTGAGGCAGAGTCCGTGGGCGGTCCCCTGGCCGTGCTGGATGAGTATTACGGCGTGTATGTAACCTGTCCCGACGACGCTCAATACCGTCTGGACTGGATTGAAGAGTATTATACGCCGGATATGCACACCAAATACGTATATCCCAACGCGTTCATGAGCCGTGAGGATACAGAGCGGCTATCCAACCTGCAGGCGGATATCACCAAGACCATCAACGCCAGAAAGTCCGACTGGATCATGAACGGATTTGACGATTCCGACTGGAACGAATACCTGAAATCCCTGGACGCCTACGGTCTTCCGGAGTATCTGGAGATCTACCAGAAGTATCTGGATTCCTTCTACGCGGAGTAAAGCCGGCGTTTTGGAAGAAATGACGGAACAGTGAAAGGATCCCGTTTTCGCGCCGCCTGAAAACCGGGCGGCGCGGCTGCGGGGGGCTATAGCAGCTTTGCGCGGAAGCGGAGCGAATTCGGCTTTATGTGAAAGTACGGCACCGGCGGCACTTTAGCCTTATAGGTATAGCAAATCTGCATGGAGCAGATTTAGTTCAGAGACAGGCGCGTGAAAACTGCCCCGCTGTTTTCCACAGCATGAGAATTTAGATCTAGGAGAGTGTTATGACGAGTCAGACATTGCGGGAAGCCCGCAAATACGAAGAAACTTACGAAAAGATGATACCGGCGGAAGACAGGCCCGCATTCCACCTGCCTGCCCGGGTGGGCTGGATGAACGATCCCAACGGCTTTTCCTATTATAAGGGAGAGTACCACATGTTCTACCAGTATTATCCTTACGACACCAACTGGGGCCCCATGCACTGGGCTCACGCGGTCAGTAAGGATCTGCTTCGCTGGCGTAATCTGCCGGCGGCTTTGGCCCCCGACGAGGTGTACGATAAGGATGGGTGTTTCTCCGGAAGCGCCATCGAACTGCCGGACGGAAGGCAGCTTCTTATGTATACCGGCGTCCGGAAGGAGCAGCAGGCGGACGGTAAGTTTCGGGAGGTACAGACCCAGTGCCTGGCAGTGGGAGACGGCGTGGATTATGTGAAATACGCCAGGAACCCGGTTTTGGATGAGAGAGATCTTCCCGAGGGCAGCAGCCGGTTTGATTTCCGGGACCCGAAGATTTGGAGAAATGAGGACGGAACCTACACCAGTGTGATTGGCAACCGGCCGGCGGACGGAAGCGGGCAGCTGCTTCTTTTCCGGAGTCCGGACGGCTTCCACTGGAAATTTCATAAGGTGCTGGCATCCAATCACAACCGGTTCGGAAAGATGTGGGAATGCCCGGATCTCTTTGAACTGGACGGGAAATGGGTGATTCTCACCAGCCCCCAGGATATGCTGCCTAAGGATTTTGAATACCATAACGGAAATGGAACTCTGTGCCTGATCGGCCGGATGGATCCGGACAGCGGAGATTTTGTGGAAGAATACAATCAGGCGATTGATTACGGAATTGATTTTTACGCCCCCCAAACGGTTCTGACACCGGACGGCCGCCGCGTCATGATCGGGTGGATGCAGAATTGGGATACCTGCAGCCACCGGACCGAGGAACGCAGATGGTTCGGGCAGATGAGTCTGCCCAGAGAATTGTCTGTGCGGGACGGCCGTCTGGTTCAGAATCCGGTAAAAGAGCTGGAGGAGCTTCGGGGCGAGAAGATAGAATACAGGCAGGTTTCCTTTACGGATGTGCTTCGCCTGGACGGAGTGAAGGGCCGCTGCATCGATATGGAAGTGACGGTGCGGCCGGCTAACCCCCATAATATTTATCAGAAATTTGCCATTTACCTGGCCCAGAATGAGGATTATCGGACTTATCTCAGCTATCATCCATCGGAGTCGGTGCTGAAGGTTGACCGGAAGTTTTCCGGCTCCCGCCGGGCCATCATCCATCAGCGGCGGGCCCAGGTAAGGGACCGGAACGGAGAACTGAAGCTTCGTGTGATCCTGGACCGGTTCAGCGTGGAGATTTTCGTCAACGACGGGGAGCATGTGTTAAGCACCACCATCTACACCGACCAGAAAGCGGACGGGATTTCCTTCTTCGCCGACGGGGGAGTGGTGATGGATGTGGTGAAATATGAGTTGAAGGGATAAAGATAAGATAAAGGGTAATACGAAACGGTACAACATAGGGGCTGTTGCATTCTGCAACAGCCCATGTTCATGTATTACGTCAGTATGCGAGCAGAGCGCCAGTGACGCTCTGCTCGTGTTTGTCCGACATAATTTTTACCCGGCATAGGACAGGTTCTCAAAACAGTCATACTCGCTGACGCCGTCTATGGTCAAGCTTCCCATCTTTATGACGCCAGCTCCGGCAGGAAAGTAATTTTCCTTGAAAAATTCTGGATGCTCAGTGAACTTTACAGTCACCTCCAATGCGCCTTCCGCGTAGGATGCCAGATCATACGGGTTAAAATAGACCGTGACGCCGTCCTGTTCCATGACCCATTCCAGATGGTATTCTCCGGAAAAGAATTTCTGCAGATCTTCCTCATACCACTCAAACAGCATGGGGCCGTCTTCCTCCCGGCTCATTTCCTCCAGGCATGTCTTTACATACTGGCAGAAACCGTTGTAGTCGGCGGTCACATCCTGAAGCGACAGCTGCTTTCCAGAAGCCGTGTCGAAATTGACGCCGTGAACCGCCGTGTATGGGTGGGCTCCGCCAAGATAGCTGTAGTCCACATCCAGAAAGCTGAATACGTTACGGTCTCCGCGGATGGCCTGGCCTGTATGGGTCAGTTCATAATAAGGCGCCTCGCCTGGCGGATACTGGCCAGCGATCTCCGCCGCGTCATCATAATTGGCGTCATGGCTGGCTTTTAATTCTTCCCATATCCCGTCCCAGTATTCTCCCAGGGCCCGATTCAGATTGTCATATCCGTCGTTTAGAACCTGAAAACGGGAACAGGCAATATGAAAAATCGTCTGCTGGGCGATCTCATCCCAGTCGGTATCTGAGTAACCGTTATCGGAGATCCGTATGGTTTCTTCGAAAATCTTCCCGGAAACACCTTCCGCCGTTTCGCTGCCTTCCGCCTGTCCGGCTGCCTCTCCGCTTTCTGTCTGTCCGGCCGCCTTCCCGCTTTCTGTCTGTCCGGCATCTTCCGCACTTCCCGTTTTGTCAGCGGAACCGCTTCCCGAAGCGTTATCTAGTCCCGTCTCTGCCGCTGCTGTAGATACCGTGGCGGGCGCAGGCAAGTACTTGTTCTGCCCGCAGGCGCTCAGCAGGAGAGCCGCCGCCAGCGCTGCCAGAACAGCCCTTCTTTTTCTCATAATTGTTTTCTCCTTTTTATACTGCCAGAGCAATACTGAATTTTTCATGATATACGTAAATGCCGGCACAGATAACCGGCGCTGTTTCCTGCCGGATTTTTATAAATTTAAAGTTGCGTATGAAATTCCATTTGCGTTATAATTATGCCATCTAAAAAGTGGGGAAATAGTCCAAAATTTTAGATGAGAAGGCGATTGTATAGGAGGTGTTTCGTGATGAAAAAATGGGCAAGACATAAATATCAGCCCAATCTTCCGCTGAAAGACGGCGCTTACGTGACCTGCGGCGCGGCTCACAGGGCGCTTGCCAGGGAAGCGGCCAGAGAGGGAATCGTTTTATTAAAAAATGAGAAAGAGCTGCTGCCGCTCAGGCCCGGAGCCAGGATAGCGCTGTTTGGAAAGGGCTGTTTTGATTATGTGAAAGGCGGCGGCGGAAGCGGGGAAGTCGCCGTGAAGGAGACAGTGACCCTTTATGACGCTCTGAAAGGCCAGGATGATGTGGTTTCAATATACGAACCGCTATGCGGTTTTTATAAAGAAAATGTGCGCCTGCAATATGAGAGGGGAATGGTCCCCGGCATGACGATAGAGCCTGAACTGCCGGAGGAACTGCTGCTGGGCGCGAAGACATTTGCGGATACCGCGGTCATCGGCATCAGCCGCTTTTCCGGAGAAGGCTGGGACCGTTCGGACATAACGTATTATGACGGCGTGAATCCGTGGAAAAAAGAAAATATAATGCCGAAGCTTGCCGCAAAGGTCTATCCGGATGGAGATTTCTATCTGACAAAAGAAGAAAAGGCCATGATCCGGAAAGTGAAGTCCGGCTTTTCAAGAATTATAGTCGTACTCAACATCGGCGGCGTCATTGAAACCGCCTGGCTGAAGGAGGATGAACAGATCAGCGCTGCCCTGAACATCTGGCAGGGAGGCATGGAAGGAGCGCAGGCGGCTGCCGAGATTTTGTGCGGGAAGGAGAATCCCTGCGGAAAGCTGGCCGATACATTTGCGAGGAAGCTGGAATCCTATCCATCAACGGAGACCTACCATGAATCGGTTCACTATGTAAATTATACAGAGGATATTTACGTAGGCTACCGCTATTTTATGACGATTCCCGGGAAAATGGAGGAGGTGGTCTATCCCTTCGGATTCGGGCTGTCTTATACGCGGTTTGAGATTGTGGCAGAAAACGTATGGGAAGAAAACGGGACTGTGTTTTTCAAGGTCAAAGTTACCAATACAGGAAGGACTGCCGGCAAAGAAGTGGTCCAGGTCTATTACAGCGCTCCCCAGGGGAAACTGAAAAAGCCTGCGAGGGAACTGGGAGCTTTTGCGAAAACGCGGGAGCTGCTTTCCGGAGAGACGCAGACGCTGATCCTATCCATTGGGAAAGAAGAGATGGCTTCTTTCGACGATCTGGGAAAGATCAGGAAATCCGCTTATGTTCTGGAAAAAGGAAGCTATCGGTTTTATGTGGGAAATTCCGTGGCTGACGCGTATCCGGCGGACTTTGTACTGGAACTTGGGGATGATGAGATTACGAAGCAGTGTACATCCAAATGCGCGCCCACAAGCCTGGAAAGGCGGCTGTTATCCGATGGAAGCTTTGAGGAGCTGCCTCAGTCGGAATGCCATGATATGAACGGATGCGTGATTCCCAAAATGGTTCCGGGCACGGAGGAGGCTCTTAAGCCGGGGACCCGCGGGAGGGGTCGGTTCCGGACGGCGCAGCCCTATGCCGACGGCGCAAGGCCTTTTGAGGAAGTGGCGGAAGGCCGTATGACGATGGAGGAATTTCTGGGACAGCTTGGCGATGAAGATCTGATAAGCCTGCTTGGCGGCCAGCCGAATCTTGGGGTCGCGAACACCTATGGTTACGGGAATCTTCCCGAATACGGCGTTCCCAGCATCATGACCGCCGACGGGCCGGCCGGTCTGAGGCTGGATGAGGACTGCGGAGTGTACGCTACGGCGTGGCCCTGCGCCACATTGCTGGCCTGTACCTGGAATCCCGAGCTGGCGGAGCGCGCAGGCAGGGCGGGCGCAGAGGAGGTTAAGGAAAACAATATCGGCGTCTGGCTTACCCCGGCGGTCAATATCCACCGAAACCCGATGTGCGGCCGCAATTTTGAGTATTATTCTGAAGACCCTTATCTGACGGGAAAGATGGGGGCGGCTGTCGTGCGGGGGATTCAGTCTGAGCACATTGCAGCAGCCGTAAAGCACTTCGCCTGCAATAATAAGGAAACAAACCGCAAAAACAGCGATTCAAGAGTATCCGAACGCGCCCTTCGCGAGATTTATCTGAAAGGGTTTGAGATCATTGTCAGGGAGGCGGATCCCTGGGTGGTGATGTCTTCCTATAATGCCATTAACGGCTATCGGGCCTCGGAGAACAGGGAACTTCTGGAGGATATTCTTCGGGGCGAATGGGGATTTGACGGCATGGTCACATCCGACTGGTGGACGAGAGGAGAGCATTATAAAGAGATAAAGGCCGGAAATGATGTGAAGATGGCCTGCGGGTTCCCGGAAAGGGTGATGGAAGCCATGAAGCTGGGGGCCATAGAACGCAGCGATCTGGAAAGATGCGCGGAGAGAGTCCTGAAGCTGATCCTTAAGATGGAGTAGCGGAATCTGCTCTTTTGTTTTCCTACATATCTTTTGTGGTTCCCCCTGCCGCGTAGGACACCGGCAGGCAGATAAGGGGCGGACGGACCGACATATTGCCCTGGAGAAGCAGTTCCACGCACATTTCCGCGATTTCCGCCGTAGGCTGCACGATGGTGGAGCAGTAATAGTCCCCGTGGCCGAATCCCTTCGCGCCGTCAAAGCCGATGACCTGTACGTCCTCCGGAACCCGCAGCCCCATATTCTGCAGCACCCGGATGATCCGGCAGGCCAGCTCGTCGTTGACGCAGAAGAGGCCGTCAAAGTCCAGCCTGCCCTTGTGATAATGCATCTCCAGAAAATCGATAAATTCCTGAAAGGGATCGCCGTCGTCAATGATCTTCAGTTCATAATTCAGGTGTCTTGCCAGGCAGCCGTTCTCGAAGCCTGCTTTCCGCTTGTTGGGCTCGTTGGACAGGGAGGAGCCGGTCCGCAGGAAGGCTACACTTTTGCAGCCAAGATCCGCCAGCTTCTCGGCGGCCAGATGTCCGCCGGCGAAATTGTCGCTGGCCACGCAGGGAATCCGGGGACCCAGGGAACGGTCGATGGAGACGTAAGGCGTGCTTTCCTCTATGCGCAGATTGGGATTGTAGGTCAGGCCGATGATTCCGTCCACCTTATTCTGCTGGGCCATAGTGATGTATTCCTGCTCCGCGTTGATGTCGGAGGCGGTGCAGCATAAAAGCATCCGGTATTTGCGCTTCAGCAGGGCGATGTCGATATAGTAAGCCAGCTCCGCGAAAAACGGATTCAGGGTGCTGGGCAGCAGCAGGGCCACGGTGCAGGTCTTATTGGCCTTCAGGCCCTGGGCGTAGCTGTTGACCTGATAATTCAGCTTTTCTATGGCGTCCTCCACTTTCTTTCTGTAGGCTTCCCCTACGGGAATCCCGTTGACTACCTTTGAGACGGTGCCCAGGGCCACGCCGGCCTCCCGGGCCACGTCTTTCATGGTGGGGGCGGAATTCTGACGTTTCATAACGATTCTCCTTCGATGTTTCCGGCATAAGCAGGTTATTTTCTTCCGGCTTTCCCCGTGCGGAGCAGGCCGTTTTTGATTTCCCGGTATAGGACGTTTATTTATAAAATAAATATACACGATTTTTCGGTATTTGTAAAGTGAAATTTCATGAATCGTTTCATGAAATAAAAGCTGGCAAAATAGACAAAATATGAAAGTAAATATTATGCAATAAGACCAAAATACGCAGATATTGCAAAATATATCAAATAAATATTGACAATCTCATAACAAAATGCTATTTTATTTCCAACAAAATAAAATAACGTTTCACGAAAAATCCATAAAAAACTTCGAAATGTTCATGAAATAACTATCATGGGACACGTTTCGCGAGGCGGAGAAAGGAGCAGGGTTATGAGTAAAGGGAAGGCGAATGCCGCGGTAATGAAAGTGGAAAAGCCTCTGAAGAAACGGATCAAAGACAACTGGCAGCTGTATGCCATGCTGGTGATTCCCATTGTCATTACCGTTATCTACAAGTACATACCTATGTACGGAATTCAGATGGCATTCCGGGATTTTAAGGCCAGCAGAGGAATGCTGGGCAGCGAGTGGGTAGGATTTAAATGGTTTGCGAGGTTCTTTAACTCGCCCAACTGCTTCCGTATGATTAAGAATACGGTGCTTTTAAGCTTCTACAGTCTCCTGTGGAGCTTTCCGATCCCCATTATCCTGGCGCTGATGATCAATCAGCTCCGGTTCCAGAAATTTAAGAGGACGGTTCAGACGGTGCTGTACGCCCCCCACTTCATTTCCATCATGGTGGTCTGCGGTATGCTGCGGATCTTCCTGAGCCCCTCCGGCGGCCTCATCAACCTGATCCTGGGCAGCAACATTGATTTCCTGTCCGAGTCAACGGCTTTCCGTACCATATACATTGCTTCCGGGATCTGGCAGGATGCGGGCTGGGGCATCATCGTTTACATGGCGACTCTGGCCAGCATCGATACTTCCCACTATGAGGCGGCCAAGATCGACGGAGCCTCCATGTTCCAGCGGATCCTTTACATCGATTTGCCGGAACTCATTCCCACCATCGTTCTGATGCTGATCATGAGCGCCGGCAACCTGATGAATGTAGGTTTCGAGAAGGTCTGGCTGCTGCAGACGGACCTGAACCGGGCCACCAGCGACGTGATCGCCGTGTACGTGTACCAGCAGGGTATTGAAAACGCCAAGTACAGCTACTCCACGGCGGTGGGCCTGTTCAACACGGTGGTGAACATTATTCTTCTGATCGTAGTCAACCAGATATCCAAGCGGATTTCTGAGGACGTAAGCTTTGTATAGGAGGCGCCATATGAAAGCAAAAAGCGGTCAATTAAAAGGTTTTTCTGACAGGACGAGCGATATTATCCTGGTGATTCTGTGCAGCGTGATCCTGGTATTGGTGGCTTACCCGCTGTATTACGTGCTGGTGGCCTCTGTTTCCAACCCTTACGATGTGTACGCGGGCAAGACCTTCGTATTGCCCAGCCAGTTTACCCTGGACGGCTACAAGGCGGTATTTGCCGACAGCAGCATCATTTCCGGTTACATCAACAGTATCAAATACACGGTGATCGGCACCATTTTCTCCGTAGTGATGATCTATCTGACAGCTTATCCTTTAAGCAATAAAGAGCTGCCGGGAAGAAAGTTTTTCAGCATTTTCTTCATCGTGACTATGTACTTCGGCGGCGGTCTGATCCCCACCTACCTGACGGTCAAATACACCGGCCTCATTGACAACATCTGGGCCCTGTTCCTGCCCGGCGGCGTGGCGGTGTCCAACATGATCATCGTCCGCAACTTCTTTGAGAACAGCATTCCCAAGGAGCTGATCGAGGCGGCGGAGATCGACGGCGCTTCCAAGTGGACTACCTTCATTAGGGTTGTGGTCCCCTTAAGCCGCTCCATCATGGCGGTAGTGGTAGTGTTCAGCATGGTGGCTTACTGGAACGACTGGTTTACCTCCATGATTTACTTAAGCGCCGATAAAGCGCCTCTGCCTCTGATCCTGAGAAATATCCTGATCAAGAGCTCCGCCAGCGCCAGCCAGGCCAGCACCATTTCCGGCGGTTACGCGGAGCTGAACAAGCTGACTGAGATGATCAAGTTCTCGTCCATTATCGTGGCCGCGGCTCCCATGCTGATTATCTATCCTTTCGTGCAGAAGTATTTTGAAAAAGGCATGATGGCCGGCGCGGTGAAGGGCTGATTGCCGGGATTATGGAAGGAGGAGCGAAAAATGAAGCGGAATAACAGAAAATATCTGAGAATATTTGCTGCCTGCGGAGCGGTTGTCCTGTCCGCGGTGTCTCTGACCGGCTGCTTTAAGTCTACCATTGTGAAGCCGGAACCGGGAACCGTCAACACAGACACTTCCCAGACGGAGTTTAACATCATGGGCGGTATGAGCGCCCTGAGCAAAGGTTATGAGAATAATGAGACCCTGAATGGACTTCAGCAGGATATGGGCATTTCCATCAACTGGAAATGTATGAGCGATTCCCTGAAGGAGCAGGTGAACATCCGGATCGCAGGCGGCGACCTGCCGGACGCTTTCATGGGCGTAGGATTCACCAACTATGATATGGCTATGTACGGCGACGACGGCACCTTTATTGACCTGACGCCTTATATTACGGAAGAATATATGCCCAATCTGGCGAAGATCCTGGAGGAAAATCCGGATATCCGCAGCGCCATCACCATGAACGACGGCTGCATTTACGGGCTTCCCGCAGGAGAGAAGATGGGTACTGCCGGTATCGGAGCGCCGGAGGATTACAGTATTTACACTATCCCCCAGTTCTCCATGATCAACAAAGCATGGCTGGATGATTTGGGGCTGGAGGTGCCCAAGACCCTGGATGAGCTGCATGCGGCCCTTAAGGCTTTTAAAGACAATGACATGAGCCACAAATATTACGGTAACGATCCGGGAAGCACCCTTCCCATGAGTACCGGCTTCGACCAGTGGTGCTGGGGCCAGAACATTTTCTATGCAGGATTTGGTTTTACCAACTGGCCTAATGATGTTTGCAACGATCTGGTGCTGAACCCGGACGGAACCTGCTCCTTTGTCTGTGTCAGCGACCAGTACCGCAAGGCTCTCACTTATTTTCACGACTGGTTCGCAGAGGGGCTGATGGATCCGGAAATGTTCAGCCAGTCGGATACTCAGCTGATCGCCAAGTGTTCCCAGGGGTATGTAGGCGTGTCAACCTGGTGGTATATCGAAGAGCTGATGGGCGATTACGCTGATGATTATGTATTCCTGCCGGTTCTGGACGGTCCCGACGGAACCCACAATGTGACGGTTCGTACCGGCGGCGGGATCAACAGCGGAAACTTAAGCGTCACCAGCTCCTGCAAGAGCCCCACAACCCTGCTGAAGTTCTTCGACCAGTGGTATGATCCGGAGATCGTTATGCAGCTGCAGTACGGTCCCATCGGAACCTACTTCATTGACAAGGATGAAAACGGCGTGTGGCTGTCCATCACGGACGATCAGAGCCAGGAACTGTTCCACAAGAGCGCCGGCGAGCTGAAGGGCGAGAACGAGGTTTACGGCCCCAAGCTGATCCTCAGCGATTACTATGAGACGACCTTCAAGATGGAGGACCGTGCCATTGAGAGGCTGGATGACCTGTACAATTACTGGATGCCTTTCGTGGACGATCCCACTACCTATCCGGTGGACTGCGTGTATACGGAGGATGAGCTGGATATCATCGACCAGTACAAGACTGATTTCCAGAACACTGTGGCGGAGAACGAAGGGATCTGGCTGAAGGAAGGCGGCCCCACCGACGAGGAGTGGGATGCTTACGTGAAGCAGCTGACGGACAAGTGCGGACTGAACGAACTGCTGGAGTGCTACCAGGCTGCCTATGATCGTTACGCGGAGAACCGATAAAATATATGTGTCTTTTGGCGCCGGTATGGCCGATATGGCTGTACCGGCGCTTTTTGTGGTGCGCTGATATATGCAAAAATGAAATTTTTCCAAAAAAATTTGAAAAAATTTCATCTTTGGGGTGGGATGCTACAGATGTTGAGACACCCGGGGGGGTATAATAGAGGAAAATCAGGATGGAGGAGGGGAGATTCTATGGATAAGCCGATAGAACTGCACGGGCAGAACCTGATCTGTATCGGTATCGACAGGGCGGTGAAGCCCGACTACGCCGGGAGGCTGTGGCACCAGTACAGCCCGGAGCCCATCGGATTTTCCACCACCATGGAGATGATCGAGGCTATGGATGAACTGTACGACCGTTGGAATTTCCCCCAGAGGTCCACGGTGGTCCGCAGGTTCGGTCACGAGGACCACAGGGTCCTGGCAGACGAAGAAGAGGAGGGAACAGGCATGAATGAAAGCTATCTGAAAGGCAGGGCAGGAGACATCGGGACCTTCATCGTGCGAGTGAAATACCGCCAGAACGCCACATGGCAGGGAGAGGTTGTCTGGGCCGAGAAACAGAAGAGACAGAACTTCCGGAGCGCCCTAGAGCTTCTGAAACTGATGGACGGGGCCCTGGAAGAGGCCGACGGCGGTGGAAATGGGGCCGACGACGGCAGAGATGAGGCAGATGGCGGCGGAAACGAGGCCGACGGCAGCAGAGATGGGGCCGACGGCGCCTCAGAAGTGTTAGAAGTTCAGGCAGGTTATTAATCAGACATCCTGAGAAATTCTCAGCGGCATAGGATGCGAAGAAATTGATAGACGGAATGTGTATGAGCAAAATATAAGAGGGAAGGAGACAATTATGAGAGAGAAAAGGAGAAAACTGATTGAAGAGATCCGCAATCTGCGTATCGCAGCGAAGCGCAGGAAGACGACGCGCCGGTTTCTGGCGGGCCTGCTGACAGCGGCCATGACCCTGACCAATATCCTGAGCGGGGCCGGCGTCGCCTATGCGGGAGAACTCCCGGATAGGGAAGAGATCCCGGAAGTTATGTTTGCCATATCCGGGGATGAACTGTGGGAGGCAGTGCGGGCAGCCGGATACCGGGACGATGCTGCAAGCCCTTCTGATGCGGACCGGGAGGAACATTTAAATGATGCAAGCCCGGCGGATGCTGAAAAAGTGTCGGAAGCTCTGACAGAAGAAGAGCTGAAAGAGATTTTGAAACTGACTGAATCTGAGAGTCTGCCGGAAAATTATGAGGAATACAAGGGATTGCTGGCCGGCTCGAAAATGCTGGAAATTGAGCCGGGAAATTCTGTGACGGAAGGAACTGACCAGAAAATCTTCTATAAAGATGGGAAGGTTGTGTTCCTGTACATCAATGAGACAGAAACGGCCGTAAAATTCACTACTGAGATTGACGGGCACAGCATGCCCGCAGTTACGGTGAATCCAGCCGGCGCCGGTGTTGAGAATGGAGAGCAGAACACGATTGGCCTGCTTGGATCTTCCCAGGAGGTGAAAATGACGCTTCCCGCCGATAAGGTGGCAGGCGGCACTTCAGGCGGCAGTTCTTCCGGCAGCGGAGGCGGAAGCGGAACGAGTTCTGTGACTGCGGCAGGCGGGAATAATGATGAGACCGTGACCGATGGGGAAGGCGTGTCCAAAGCCGATGAACCCCAGAACGATGAACCGGAAATCAATGAACCCGAAGACGGCAGGACGGAAGGCACAGGATCTGAGGATGCAGAAGGGTCCGATACCGGAATCGGGGATTCCCAGGAGAATGGGAAATCTTCGGATACAGAAGATGATGCAGCCGCAGAGCCTCAGGAAGAAGCAAAAGACGGGGAAGTGTCTCAGGGGGACGGCAGTCCGGATGCTGCGGAAGGTTCCGAAGAAGGCGATAACAAGAATGATACCGGGTCTGTGACAGAAGCGCAGACAGATACGGAAGCGTCCGATGCAGGTACCCAGACGGAGGCAGGAGGAACTTCTTCAACGGAAACAGTGGACGACCATGGAGCTGATACGGATTCTTCGCCGTCTCCGGATGCCGATGGGGGCGGAGAAGAAGAGAAGTCTCCGGAGGCGCATTACTTCGAGTTCGCGCCGGCTGTCCGGCGGAATACGTCTTTGGTGGCGGGAAATCTGTCTGTAAGGCCGCTGACGGCTAATGATGAGGATATCATTCTGATCGATGTTGATGAGAATGGGGATCCGATTACGCCAGTGTCTCTGCCGGAAGAGGGCGATTCCGATGGTGACGGCCTTTCCGGCGGCGCCGTTTCCCGAAGCGATGGTTCCGCGGATTCCATATCCGATGAAGGCGTGGTAAGATACGACGAGATAGCGATAGACAGCGGCAGCGCAATGGCCGGGGCGATAGCGGTGCCTGTGAAGAATCTGCCCGAAGCCATTGATGGCCGCGGTTCCAATACTTCCGGAAATCTGAAGGATTTCCTGGTTTCTCTGGATGTTAGGACTCCCGATGGCAATGAGATTGCTCAGGGAGATTTGGAGGCAGGCGGCGAGTACGTGGTAACGCTGACATTTGAGGAACCGCCGGAACAGAAAAAAATAATGCGTGCCGCCACTGCCGCTGAATTGAAGGCTGCCGGTATTGCTGACAATTATTGTGTGGACGGCACATGGATGTTCATCCGTCTGGACGGTGATGTCACGGCAACTGTGGTAGATGGCGAGCAGGATGAAAATGTGGTGATTGTAGATGATGGAAAGGCGATTCTGTTCCGTTTCCCTGAAGAACGGATGGATTATGCTTATATCACTTTTACCGGAACACTGAACGAAGGGGCCGATCTGGAAAACGTGGAAATCGTGAAAGGGAGCGCCACAGGCACGTTCCGACCCGCGCCGTCCGCTGTTCCTAAGGTGAAAAAGGAAGCCACTGGTTATGACCCCGAGAAGCATCTTATTCACTATAAGGTAACGGTTACCAATGGAACCTCTGTGGCCAGTCCCAGTGACGCCGCGGAAGATTCCGGAGTAATGAAAACCGTTACGGTAACGGATACAATTGAAACAGAAGGCGCAAAGCTGGTGGAGAACAGCATTAAAATTGGCGATCTTGCGGTTGCCCCTGATTCCTCTTATCTTGTCAAAAATGAAAATGGCAATGGCTTTACGCTGAAGGATTATCCTGTGGATCTGGGCCCCGGTGAATCGGTCGTTATCACCTATGATGTGGGTGTGACAGATTTAGTCGTAAAAAATGACAAAGGCACAGCAAGCGCCTTCCATGTGGACAATACGGTCAGCGTGTATCCCAACGGTAAGATGGAAAGCGAGCCTTTGACCGATGACGAGAGTTATCCCGTCTATCTGGGCAAGCTGACGAAGTACGGAAGTCTGCCCTCTGATGAATTTGAATTTTATGGTGAACATAAGCGTATAATTCGCTGGGATATCGAGGCTTACGACCCCTATCTGAACCTGGATGAGAATGGTACCGTTATTATTGACGAACTGCCCAATGGCAAAGACGACCCCAAGATCAAGCTTGAAGATATAAAAGGGGTGTTTTTTGAAATCTCAGACGGTCAGACAGTGGATTTTGTCGATACAACCTGGAAGGAAGTGGCGCATCTTGACGACTTACTAAAGAGTGGAATTATGGAATATGATGAGAATAATAACACGGTTAAGTTTAATCTTTCCAGACTGAAGGAGCCCCCGGAACTTCCCCCGGAATTTCCGAAAGGAAAAACCAGTAACGATTATTTTGTCGGCGGAAGCGACGATCATCGCAGGATTCACATTATCCTTTTTACTCAGTATAAAGAGGGCGAGGAAGGCCATGGTTTTTATCAGAACTGGGCGAAGACAAAGCTTCCAAGTGAGATAGACGAACGCCGTGACGAGCACCATGAGTCTATCGGTATAGCGGGCATTGATATTCGTAAAAAAGGAGAACTGAATGTAGACGGAAAACAGCTGGACTATACCATCACCATGAATGTGAGTCAAGGTATTTCGGACTATGAACATGGAGATACTACCGGCGGCGCGGTAATCAGAGATTTGATGAGTATCTGGGTCGATGAGGAAGACGTCAATGAGGAAGACAAAGACAAGTATCTTGATATCTCGGAAGCGACGAAAATTACATCCGTCGAAGCCAAATATACGACGGAAACAGGGGACTCGGAGACGTGGGAATTCACTGAGAATGGCGAAAGGGGACACAGATATAAGTTTTGGAATGTCATCGCGAAAGAGAAGAAAGGGAAGAATGAGGATGGCAGTGTCATTTACGGGTATAAAAAATGCGGCGAAGATGAACGGGAAAAATATGAGCGTCTCCATGTACTTTTCTTTAATCCGTACGAAACACAGGTTATGGAAGACAATGGGGAGGTCTGGGAGCAAATTAAGGGTGAGTGGCCGGAAACACTTAACGAGCACGAAGTAGAGGTGACCGTTAAATACACCGTCGATCCCTCCAAAGCGTATTTTGTTGCATATGGCCCTGATAAGTGGTATTATGTGAAGCAATCTTATGACGGATGCGAAACGCTTGCTGATTATCTGGTGAAGCATGATGATGTGTTGGTCCACAATCTGGCTGTGGGCGGCGTAAAAGATGCCAGCGATTATACCGACTGTGTGCTGAACCTGACCAACCCGCTTAAGAAGGATGGCGAGGTCAATATCGATCCGGAAAGCTCAAAGCGCAGCGCGGATTACACGGTGACCTTCCATAACGGGGATAGCAACGGCAGCGCGATTCCCAAAGGCGCGACAGGAATCTGTTTTCATGATGAATTTGACGCTAAGATGGAGTATGTGGAGGGCACCCTCAAGGCTAAGCTCGTGGATCCGAACGGCTGGACGAAAGAATATACCTGGCAGGGCGGCACTCCGGTGGAGCCACAGAGCCATACATTCAACGCTTCCTGGGCGAATTTTGTGGCAGAGGATGACGAGACACACGAGACACTCCAGGAGAACTTTAACAGCCAGAACGGGCACTATGAATACCGGTTTACCTATACGCTGGAACCCGGCGAAGGCTTCGACCAGAATCAGGCGAAACAGCCTATTGAAAACAAAGCATGGGTTACATATGATGGAGGCCAGACCAATGAAGCGAAAGAGGAGCTGATGTTCCCTACCGGCGCCCTTACCAAGGAAGCTGTAGCGGGCGATGGCAGAATAGCCTTCTTTGTGGAGATCAATGAACAGGCCGCAGATCTTTCCGATACGAATACATTGACAGTGGTGGATGAGTCCAGTAACCACGAGAAGTTGGATTTCAATGCCAGCAGCGTCAAGGTGGAGAAATTCGAAAACGGCGGATGGGTTGCGCTTAGTGATAATAAGTATACTAAGACGATAGATAAGGAAGGCAAATTTACGCTCGAAGTTCCCGATGGAATGCGCCTGCGTATTACGTATGAGTATGTTTTGCGGGAAGGCGTTACCGGCAATGTCTCGATTACGAACAGCGTCAGCGTTCAAGGGAAGAAAAGTATAATTGACGGTAATACCTGGGAATTTAGCGCCAATGAAATCAGGTCTTCTTACGGTATTTCAAACGCATCCCTTACACTGAAGAAGGTTCAGAAGGGGGAGGAAGGTACAGTTGTAGGCAACGCAAAGTTTATCCTCTATGTTCCTAATCTGGGCGGAGAGGAAAACCTTGAGGCACGAACCGCTGCAGATAGCATTGGACGTTCTCAAGTTTCATATGGCGGCACAGATTTTTATCCTGCAGCTGTCTACACTACAGGAGAGGATGGAACGGCTGAAATTAACTGGAAGCTCCTTAGCAAAAATGTTACATATGCTTTGGTAGAGGCTGAGGTTCCGGCAGGGTATCAGAAACTGGAAACGCCGGTGTTCTTTAGGATTGATAAGAGCAGTGGACACAGTGGGGATGTTGAAATTGTCGGCGATGAAAATACTGATGTTACTGCCAATGGGAACGAGATGACCATTGCCAATGAATATATCCCGGACGCCGTAAGTGTTGATCTGGTGGTTAATAAAGTCGTGGAGGGGAATCCGCCTGAGGACAGTAAAGAGAAATTTAATTTCAAGCTGAAGGACAGTAGCGGTAATGATTTAGGCAACATTGAAATAACAGGAAGCGGCAGAGGAAGGTTCAATCCTATTGTTTATGGCAAAGAAGATATTGGTACGCACATATATACCATTACTGAGACCGCAGGTACTGCAAACGGCTACACTTACGATTCGAGCGTTTGGACGGTGACTGTTGTTGTCAGCCAGAACGTGGATGGAGCGCTGACAGCGGAGACAACGTATTCGAAGGACGATAGTACAATTACCAATAATTCTGCAGCTGTATTTACCAATACTTATGCACCTGCTGAAACAACGTTTACTCCTCAAATAGAGAAAGTAATTGCAGGAGATTATGTCGATTCCGAGTCGTTCTCCTTTACACTTGTACCGAGCCGGGATAATCCGGAAGGCGCGAGTCTGACAGACGGGGCGGTTTGGATGACTACGATATCGGGAGCTTCATCGAAGCAAGCTAAAACAAAGTCTTTCGGTAAGATCACGTTCACGAAGCCGGGAACCTATAATTTCAGTATCGCGGAGGTTAATGACAGAAAGGCCGGTTATACTTATGCGAAGCCGTGGAACTTACAGGTTACAGTTGAGGACATTGGAGGACAGCTAAAAGCCACAGGCGTATATACGAATTCTGATGAATCTGACGAGGGAAATAACCAGAGCAATACCAATAAGGCGACATTCACTAATATTTATGAAGTGAAGCCGGTGGATTTCAATCCCCAGGTAAGCAAGGCCTATTCCGGTGCAAAGAGACCGGATGATAAGACATTCACATTTAACCTGGAAGCTGGAACCTATAGTCCTGTTGACGGATCAGAAGAGGCAGGAGTGACACTGCCGACAAGTACTACCGCTGCAGTTACCGGAACAGGTATCGGAACCTTTGGGGCAATCCAGTTTACGAAAGCCGGTACGTATACATTCAAGATTCGTGAGGAAGAAGGAAATCCAGGAATTCCTGGCTATACTTACGATTCCAGCGAGTGGACGCTGACGGTGGATGTAACAGATCAGAATGGCCAGCTGGTGGTCACGGATGCAAGGTATGAAAAGGATGGAGTGCTCCGCAGGAATAATGCAGAATTCATCAATGTGTACAGTGTGGAGCCGACGACGGCAGTGATCGGCGTTAGCAAGACGGTGACTGGTGATGTGCCAAGTGGTACGAACCCGGATTTCACATTTAATCTGACACAGCTGAACCCGGATTCACAGCAGGACGGCGCAGAGCTTCCTGCCGATACCGAGATTACCGCAAAAGCCGGTGGGACATCACAATTTGATGAGATTACGTTCACGAAAGCCGGAACCTACACATTCCAAGTGACAGAGGTACCGGGTTCAGCAGCAGGTTATTCGTATGACGGAACAGTTTACGAAGTCGAGATCACAGTTAAAGATATTGATAGTCTGCTGACCGTGACAAAGCGGAGGATCACTAAGATTTTACCGGACCAAACAGAGGAAACGACCGAAATATCTGATCAGGATGCTGCGGCTGCGGATACGATGGTAGCTTTTACAAATGAGTATAATGCAACCGAGGTTACATTCGCTCCACAGGTGAACAAGCAGATCACCGGGGATGTCAGACCGGTACAGAAGACGTTTGCCTTTACCTTGGAGCCGGAAGGAACTTATCCTTCTGACAGTATGGAGATGAGCAGTGAGGAGTCAGCGAAACGGACGACCGTAACAGGCGAGGGAACAGCCAGTTTCGCGGGAATCACATTTAAGAAAGCCGGCGAGTATCGTTTCAAGATCAAGGAAGTATCGGAAGAAACGCAGGGCTACATATATGACAAGAGTGAGTGGGAACTGGTAGTGACCGTGACGGACACGAACGCGGTGCTGGCGGCAGCCGGAAGATATGAAAAAGCAGATGGAACTTCCAGAACGGACTATGCGGCGTTTGTGAACAGCTATGATGCTGCAGATACGACTTATACACCGTCTGTAAGGAAAGCCGTTGCGGGCGCAGGCGCTCCGAGTGAGACCTTCGAATTTACGATGACGGCAGCCGGCGATAATCCGGAGGGCGCAAGCCTTACGGCTGCGGATGGAGCGCAGAGCGCGGCAGTGACCGGAGCCGGCAGGACAGACTTCGGTGAGATCACATTTACCAGGGCCGGAACGTATAAGTTTGCCATCACTGAGACGGCTGACAATGTCCCGGAGAACTGGGAGTATGATGACAGCCAGTGGACGCTTACCATTGTGGTTGAGGATCAGGACGGAAGACTGGCGGTTACGGGCCACAGCTACGCAAACGATGCGGCGGATCCCGCGGCAAACAGTGAGGCGGCTGTATTTACCAACATCTACACAGAGCCCGGCAGCCTGCGGATCAGCAAGACGGTCAGCGGCAATAATGGCGAGACGGAAAGAGATTTCCACTTTACCGTGACATTGACGGACGAGGCGGGCAGCGCGCTGGCCGGAAGCTACAGCTACACAGGCAGCAAGTCCGGAACGGTTGAAAATGGTACCTTGGAAGTGACACTGAGGAATGGCGAGAGCATTACGATCGCGGATCTGCCGGCGGGAACCAGGTACACGGTGGCCGAGGCGGAAGCCAATACGGAAGGCTATGCTACGACAGTCAGCGGAGGCGAGACAGGCGTGATTGCGAGCGGAGAGACAGCGGAAGCTGCATACACTAACAGCCGAAGCACCACAACGCCTGATAATCCCGGCGGCAATCCCGGCGGTGGTAATCCTGGCGGCGGCAATCCGGGAGGCCCTGGCCCCGGTAATCCTACCCCGATTGGAGAAAATGAGACTCCGTTAGGAGGAATGCCGCCTATAGAGAACATCAGCGAGGCGCCGACACCGCTCTCCAGCTTTAAGAACCTGGAGAATATCGATGATGAGGATGTGCCGCTGATGGCGATGGTCCCCATGACCGGTGATGAGACGCCGGTTGGAGCCGTTGGAGCATTCGCGGTTCTGGCCCTGGGCCTGATGGGAGCATTTGCCCATCTGGGCTTTAAGAAGAAAGAAGAAGAGTAAACACAAGAGAGCAGGAAACAGAATTAAGATGAGCAAGGCAGTCCCGGTGGAAATTCCGCCGGGGCTGCCTTTAGCTGTTAGGATGGCTGCTGGTAGCAGATGATGCTGGATTCAAATTATTTAGTTTCTGTCATGCGGCCGTTGAAAATTTGCGCCAGATAATTTTTTTGTAAATTGGATTCGACAAAGTATTCAATATTAAAATAACATACTAATTTATCATCGTTTGGATGAATCGAATAAGGCTCGCCGACAGGAACGAAACGAAAGGCGCCGGATGTTTCCAGAGATTCCTTTTCCTGTTCGTTGCCGGAAGAGAAATAATATTGTGAATCTTCGACAGTATATAGCCATTGATTCTGCAGAGGATTGCCTTGTGATTTAACACTTCCGCCTTTTCCGCGAATAACAGAAAGGGAAAGATGACCTAACTGGAAAGGCTGAACAAGGCTCCAGGAACCCAGATTTTTGCTTCTTCCCATATAATTATAACGAACACCGTCACTATAGAGAGAAAAAAATGGAAGATGCAGATTCCAGTCTTTGAAAAAAGCTTTATCCCAAGTATTCATAGGAAATACACACAGAATGAATTCCAATGACTCCAAGGCGTGGATGGTGTAAGAAAAATGTTCAAAGTCTGGAATAAAAACAGCTGGTTCAGAGATATTAAAGATATCTTCTGAAGTCTGAATATATGCTGAAAATCCATTGAATAAGAGAACAATTATGTTCTCTGCATCTAATTTTGGCATAACGGATTCCCCGGCATTCATGGTACAGCGATAGAAAGTGACACTGTCAATGCCGCTGTCGATTATCGAACAATTATTTAAATACTTGCAGTTCATGACATAACCTCCCTAATTATTAATATACGCCGTGGGCACTGGTATATATTTCGACCCATACATAACAGACTGCTTTTCCAGGGCTTGAGACTAGGCTGTGATCGGGACCAGCTACAATAAAACTCCAGTCGCCTTCTCTATGTCGATAGAGATGTTTGCTGTCTGCTTCTGTAGTTAATGTGAAGTCGCAGTCTTCGCCGACAGCATAATTAAACTGGTGTACTTCGCGATGGCCTTTTTCTATGGTTCCGCAATCTACACCTCGGCAATAACCTACTGTAATCTTTCCGAGACGTCCGCAGTCTCCGAACAGAACAGAACGGGATTCCAACCCTTCTGACTTGCAGTATTGGTCATATCGATAGCATTGAGTGATAGTACGGAAATACGGTAAATAAACACTGCACTCTTTTGCGCGCTCAAAATCATATTCATCCATATCACATATGCACATGATAAATTCGAGATTGGTTACCGCAGTCACGGAATACTCAGAACGATCATAATCCGGTGCATAGAAACTCAACTCATTAATATGAAAAGCACCGTCTTTCCCAGCTATAAAGCCTTTTCCTTTGCCAAAAATCAACACCACAGCCTTGTCCGGATATTGTTCTGGAGAAACACTGCTGCCGGGTTTCATATAAAATTTATACGCTTTCATTGGTCCATCATAGACACCTGGCAGAAGTTCGATAGAGAATATGCCGGACGAATTGTAATTGCGTACAATGTCCGCATCTTTAATCATACTTACTTTCATTAATTGCCTCCTAATCTTATAGAGAAATTTTCAAACGGTAAATCATATATCACCTTGCATGAAACTACTTCCATTGATTGATAGTATAACCGCAATTAAGTGAACCTGTCAAGAAAAATAATCTGGGAAAAACACACAAAAAACGGCAATATATTCAGATAAAATACACAAAATGATGGATAAATAAAAGAATTCATTGACACACATGTATAATTGTGTTATTTTAAAAAAGTAAACACCAGCATGAAACTAGTTTCAAAAAAACAGGAGATTATAGCGCGCTAATCTCTTTTGCGACTGTGAAATTGCAGCAGTCACTTATTAAAAAATACTGCAGTGATAAAATTATGGAAAGGGGATGTGAAAATGGCGACAATAAGGCGCGTGACACGTGCCGAAATTGAAAAGTTGATGCAGGAGGTACAGCCGGGATTTTATAAAGCAGAGCTGCTTCCTGGATTAATGGATGGAATTGAAACTTATAAATGCAGGTTAACTGAAGGAGCAGAATGCAAGCTGGAATCATATGAGAAGAAAGGTGTTGCGCTTTTCTTTATCAGCGGAACTGGAATGATCACTGAAGGAAAAGCATCTTTTCAGGTGAAGGAACGAGCAGTATTCTGTCCGGAAATACATGGCGAAGAGTATTCAATCAAGGCAGTAAGTGATATGGAATTTCTTTTGTTGATTCAAGAAATGAGTGAAGAAGATTTTAAACATTATGAAATGTACCATATTGTACTCCCGTGGTTTAATACGGCATCCAACTGGCACCTTTACACTGAAGGATTCCGTAATGAAGAGTTGAAGTCTTTTGCATGTTTGCATCAGTATTATGTAAGCAGAATGAGTTTAGGCGAGGTAGTCGGGCCTGGCAATGCAAAATTAGAGCCACATAAGCATCCGGAACTGTTCCAGTGGTTTTATGGGCTGCCTGGTACGGATTCCTTCCTTTTCAGTGCTGGTGATGAGGCGGAGGATGTGGAAGAAGGTGACTGGCTTTGTATTCCCAACGAAACATATCATATCGTATCTCCCAAAAAAGATAATGATTACGTAGATTATGTTTGGTTTGAAGTGGTGGTTCCGGGGCTTGAAATGTGTCCATACTTTTATTAAAATAGGATTCATAATGATACCTTAAAGAAAGTGGGGTTATATTGTGAATATCTATGAGATTGCCAAGGAAGCGAATGTGTCAGCAACAACCGTTTCAAGAGTGATAAACGGAAATGAGCATGTGAGCGAGGAATCAAGGGAACGGGTAATTAAGGTCATTGAAAAATCAGGTTTTGTTCCTAATTTTTTTGCGAGAAGCCTGAATAGAAAGAAGACGAAGACCGTAGGGATTCTATGTCCAGTAATCTCAGATATCAACCATGCCAAACAGGTATCTGTATTAGAAAATCGATTGAGAAAATGCGGTTTTGATATTATCCTATGCAGCTTGGAACAGAATTATGATGATAAAGAGGCATACTTGGACCTTTTGCTTCAAAAACAGGTGGATGCAATTTTCATTATAGGTGTAGGAAATGATGAGAACTTAAACGAAGAACTGATTGGAGATCTTTCAACGAAGGTTCCAATTATTATTATTAATGGGAGACTTAATATTCCGGACGTTTATAGTGTTGTAGCCAATGAGCGTCAGATGGCTTCTGGACTTGTCCATAGCCTGTGCCTGTCCGGCTGCTCGAGGATTGCCTATATATATGATACTGAAACTTATAGCGGTCTTGAAAAATTAAAAGGGTATACGGAAGGCATGAAAGATTGCGACTTGGATACAATAGGGTTGATTTGCAGGATAGAAGAGCATATCAGTATGAACGATATAAAAGCTTCCGGAGAGATAATCAGAAGTTTTTTCGAGAAGATGGATAATCTGCCTGAAGCTGTGATTACAGCAGATGATATACTTGCGGCGCCTGCGCAAAAGGTAATCACCTCAATGGATAAAAGAATCCCTGTTATAGGATGGAATAATTCCATGTACTCTCAGATTGCCTCACCGACTATTACCAGCGTAGATATTAATATGGATCGTATGAGTGAAGTCGCTGTAATGATTCTGATGAATGCTTTAGAAAAAAAGACAACTCCGCGATTTTTCGAGGTTCAAACCAGTCTGGTAGAAAGGGAGTCTTACATTTTAACGAAAATTTGAGCAATGTTCTGTAATGAAAGGAGGAACATTATGATAAGAAAATTGTCTAAGAGTTTGGCGGTATCTTTGAGCGCTGTTTTGATGATTTCCGGATTGAGCGCATGTGGCAGCGGAAATTCAAGCGGGAATGCAGAAACTACAGCAGTCCAGGTGGCGGAGGTGTCCACAGAGGCAGCAGAAAAGACAAATGATGCACAGACAGAAGCGGCTGGGGATTCTATAATCAAAGAAAAGAGAGACATTGTAATACTGGATGCCGGCGGTGAGCAAGATATGTTCGATGATATCGTTGCGTTATTTAAGGAAGAATATCCCGATTATGTAAATGACGTTGTGTGGATTCCGGCCTCAACTGGTGAGCAGGTTTCCAAACTGGCGGCAGAACGTGATGCGAAAAAGCCGTATACGACTTTATGTACTAATGGCTATGATACTGTGGCAGCTGGTATTGACGCAAATGTTTATATTAATATCCTTGAAAAATATCCGGATCGGTTTGCCGATGCAATAGCTAATTTTAATGAAGATTCCAAGGTACAGTTGGATAAAGGCTTGGGATATGGGATTCCGCATTTGAATTCCATCGGTGGTCCAATGATTACCTACTGGCCGGATAAGGTTCCTAATCCACCGCATAATCTGGATGAATTAATGGAGTTTTGTAAAGCGAATCCTGGCAAGTTTGCTTATCCGCGCCCCAGCAATTCAGGCGCAGGATATGCGTTTCTGCAGGGAATGCCGTATCTTGCTCATGAGGAAAATCCGGACGATCCCAATACATGGACAACAGTGTGGGATTATCTAAAAGAATTGGATCAGTATATCGATTATTATACGACAGGGTCTGCATTATTATATCGTGATTTTAATGAAGGAACCAGATGGATGATTACTACGGCCGTAGGTTATGAGACTAATCAGAGAGTGCTGGGAGCTATGGCTCCAGAGTGTAAACAGTTGTTCTTGGATGATCTTCATTGGGTAACAGATTCGAATTTCTGGACGATTCCAACAGGACTGGATCCACAGGATGAAGAATTAAGCCTGTTATTCATGGAATTTACGCTTCGGCCGGAAATTCAGGCTATGTTTTATGATCACGGATTTATGTATCCGGGACCTGTTCTTGAGGGAGTGACCCTGGATCAGGCACCGCAGGAATCTCAAGATGAGTTGAATGCAGCGATTACAGAAGATCTTGTCTATGGTATTGAAAACTATCCCCATGTAGGTCCTATGACGATGTCTAATTTGGTAGATGCCATGGAGATGTGGGATGAGAAGATTGGAGCAAATAAACTGAAGTAATAGATTCAGCATATAAGAATGGGTGTGATCAGGCCGAGGGTCCGGTTCGGATAAATCGGACCCTTGACCGCTTTTATATTTTGAAAGGTGTAGGAGCTGAGTAGGTGGGGAATTCCCAGACAGAAAATTTGGTTTGGAGGTATCACATGAAAGTTTTTAACCAATTAATCATGAAGGATATGTGTAAATCGTTTGGAAATCTGCATGTCCTTAAGGATTTTAATTTGACCATAAATAGAGGGGAGTTTGTGACTTTTTTAGGCCCCTCTGGATGTGGAAAAAGCACAGCGCTAAACTGCATCTCTGGTCTTTTAAACATTACCAGCGGAGTGATTCAGGTAGATGATGAGGTATTAGATAATGGTGGAAAGGTATTTGTGTCTCCGGAGAAAAGAGGATTTGGAATCATATTCCAGAACTATGCACTGTTTCCCCATATGACAGTGTTTGATAATATCGCCTTTAGTCTGTCTGTAGCTCATAGACCAAAGGATGAGATACAAAAGAAGGTTTCGGAAGTAATCCGCATGGTGCATTTGGAAGGACAGGAGAATAAATTCCCGTCGCAGCTATCTGGTGGGCAGCAACAGCGGGTGGCAATTGCCAGAAGCGTTGTTATGGAACCCAGATTGCTGTTGCTGGATGAGCCACTGTCCAATTTGGATACAAAGCTGCGTACGGAAATGCGGTACGAATTGAAGCAGATTCATAATCAATTGGAACGTGCATCAATCTACGTTACTCATGATCAGTCGGAAGCTCTGGCTCTTTCAGATAAAATTGTTATTATGAAATTAGGCAAGGTTCAGCAGATTGGAACACCAAAACAGGTATTCTTATTCCCGGCTAATCGTTTTGTTGCTGATTTTATGGGATATAAAAATATCTGGAATGCAAAAATCATTGCTGTTGAAGAAACAGATGGGATTAGAAAGATTCAGGTAGAATCATATGGGATATCATTTGTGGTGCACAGTACGATTGGTGAAAATAAAATCGTGGAAGAGGCTCTTTTGGGATCTTTTCAGAAAGGCACAGATGTACTCCTCGCCAGCAGACCGGATGATATTTCAGCTGGTATTGGTCAGTTTAACAATATGACGGCTATAGTAGAAGGAACAGAGTATCTGGGAACATCTATGCAGGTCACAGGTATGGTAAGAGATGGCATGCCAATCCAGGCACGTATTGAGCCTGAAACATTGGTTGCTGCGAAAGGAACGATTAGTCTTACGATACCTCCGGATAAACTGATTGTACTTCCTAAAGTTGAGGAGGAATGATTATAATGAAAAACAGAGGTTGGTCATTGGAAACTGCGGCTATGGTTCTTCCGGCGGTTTTGTTCCTTATTGTAGTATTTATTTATCCGTTTATTTACGCTTTAAAAATGAGCTTTACCATAGGCGATGAAGGTACTGTTACGTTTGCAAATTACATCAGATTTTTTCAGGATTCTGTGGAGATGAAAACTGTTTGGAATACGCTTGTCATCTCAGTCCCTGTGACGATTCTGACAATTGTGCTTGCGGTTCCGATTGCCTATTACATGCGAAATGGAATACGTCATGAGAAACTGGTAACATTTTTCCTTATGATTCCAATGACGCTGGGCGTTGTACTGATTGCAGAAGGAATGATTACTTATTTTGGCCGAAATGGCTGGCTGATGTTGATTTTGGAACGGTTGGGATTCATTCATGAGCGCACGGGTTTGATTCATAATTACTGGGGTGTGGTAATCTCTCTGTTTATCCAGAGTTTTCCCATGGGACTTACTATTCTGATTGGTTATACGCGAGGAATCCATCCTAGTTTGGAGAGGGCATCAAGAATGTTGGGTGCAACAAAGTCCCAGACCTTTTGGAAAGTTATATTTCCTCTTATGATGCCGGGAATTTTAATCGCTTTTTGTCTGAATTTTACTTCAGCGTTTTCAGTATTTACTTCTGCCATCATGCTAGGACAGGCTACGAGTACGACAAGGGTAATGGCATATTCAGCATATATTACAGCGTATGAATATTTTGATTATAATTTTAGTTCAACTATCTGTATTATGATGGTGATTATTCAGTTCATATTGATAGGTATTGTGTTTGCGCTTCGGAACAAACTGTACAAAGGCGCATCGTCTGTTGGAAAAGGTTAAGGAGGAACAATATGAGCAATCAAAAGAAACTTTCCTTTTCAGGTATTATTTTTTATGTTGTAAATGTAATATATATGCTGAATGTGTTTGGTATTTTGCTTTCTGTGCTTGTTAATGCTTTTGGCATTCAATGGCCGAATGGCGCATGGCTGCCGGATGAATTTGGGTTGAAATGGTGGGAATATTGTGCCAGTCATCATGATTTGAAACAGCTGCTTTTTATGACAATGCTTGTGACCGTGATTACAGTGATTCTTTCTGTTTTATTGGCATACCCTGCGGCATTTATCATGGCAAAACGGGACTTCGTCGGAAAAAGGTTGATTAATGGATTATTTTTGCTTCCGGTAATTATTCCTCCAATATGTTATGGGCTTCCATTGGCTACGGTGCTTTATAAAGTAAATCTTGCTACTACTTTGGCAGGTGTAGTGATTGCAAACATGGTTCCGACGGTTTCTTATATGATACTAGTAATTCTGCCCTTTATAGAGCAGGTAGGGGATAATGTTGAATCAGCTTCCAGAATGTTAGGGGCAAGCAGACTACAGTATTTTACCAGGATTCTGATTCCGCTTACTTTTCCTGGATTAATGTCGGCTATAATGCTGTCGATTGTACGTGTGATTTCGATGTTTGAACTGACATTTCTGGTATCTGGTGCGAAAACCCAGACATTGGTAGTGGCGCTTTTTGCTGATGTAAATGCGCCGGGATATCGCCCGATTCAGATGATTGATGCGCTTGCGGTGATTTTCTTTATTGTTACGGTTATTCTTTTTATGATTTCAATGAAATTCGGAAGTCCAACATCTGTCTACTCGCAGATTGGAAACGAGAAGTAGGAAACGAAAGGATTTATAATGGTTTGACGGGGACAATGAAAGGCTATAAGTCCTGGTGTTGTCCTCTTTTACTGCAGAAAGGATTATTTTTATTAGTAGTGAGAATATGAAGAGAAGACAAATTGCGGGAATGAATCAAAATTATCGCCAGTATAGTTACAAGTACTTTTTAGAAAGTATGCAGATGGCCAGATATCAGAGCGTAGAACTTTGGCTTGGGGCTCCACATATTTGGGTTGATTCCAGAGGGTGGAATTGGGTAGATAAAATAGCAAGGGAGACTCGGAAGGCGGGACTGGAGATTGTTTCAGTGACTACGCCCAGTGGCGGAGCCTTTCAGTATCAGTATGCTGCTCAAGAACCATTTCATCGTGCCAGAAGTATTGCATACTTTCAAAACGGGGTACGAGTTGCAGCAGAATTAGGAGCATCGATTATGACGGTGAACAGCGGATGGGGATATTGGACAGACAGTGAAGAAGATGCGATGAAAAAATCTGTGGAAATATTGTCCGAAGTGTGTCAAACGGCGGAGAAAGAACATGTAATTATCGCGCTAGAGTCACTGACAGAGAAAGAATCTTTGATAGGGTATCGGATTGATCAGATTGAAAAGTTGGTAAAAGAAATAGACAGTCCGTCTCTGAAACTGATGGTAGATTTGGATGCATGTTGGTATTCTCGGGAAACCGCTCAATTGTGGTTTGACCGATTTGGGAAGAATTTAGTACATTATCATTTTCAGGATGGAGATAAAACCTGTCCGTCGGATGGTCATTATATTTGGGGGAACGGAGAATTTTGTCTGGAAGAGGAAATTGAGTGTCTTCAGGAAAATAATTATAATGGAATATTGACACAGGAAATATGTGCAAGCAGCGATCCAAGAGCCGATGAGATACGCAATATGCAGGTTCTGGAAGCGTTTTTGGAGGATTAGAGAATGGATTCGATACTTAGAATTATGAATATGAATGAACATTATTTTCATTATCCGATAGATACTTTTTTGCAGAGTCAGCAAAAACTTGGGCAAAAGCATATGGTATTCTGGACCGGGGTTCCGCATTTGTGGGTTGATCAGTATGGTCCCGAACCACATGAAATAATATTTGAAAAAATATTTAAGGCAGGTATTCAGATTGATGCTATAATTGCACGCCCTTATAATTATACACTTTTCATGGAGGAAGATTCGGTCATAAGGAAACATAGTATAGCTTATTATCATGAAATGATTGATCTGGCAGCAGAACAAAAGATTCCATTTCTTGGGATTGAATTATGGGGTGCGCTTAGAGATATCGGTTGGAAGCAGCAGTTTCGTAACTGCCGGAACGCATTGCGGGAATTATGTGCCTATGCGGAGAAAAAGAAAGTAAAGTTAATGGTGGGTAATGTATCTTACGATCATTCGGCGACGATGAATACGTTAGGAGAGATTCAGCATCTGATAGAAGAGGTTGAGGGAAAGCTGTTGGTTGCGCTGGATTATGGAGCAGCCTGGCTTCAGAATGAGAGCGTTTCAGAGTGGTTCCGGATATTTGGAGAAAAGATTGCATTGATATACTTGTCAAATGCTAGAAATGGCAGTTACGGATATCCCCTGAATCTAGGCTGTTATCCTGTTTGGAAAGAAATTAAAGCGTTAATGGAGAGAAATTATCCTGGAATGACAGTTTTGCGTATGAGTCAGGATATCTGCAAGGTAAAGCCGGATTTGGTAGATTGGCAAAACTGGAGTTATATTGAAAAGCATTATGTGAAGGGAGCATAGGATATGATTTCAGGCAACCGCCTGCCAGGTTCTGTCACGGATATGACAGAGGGAAATGCAGGGGAACTGATTATGCGTTTTTCAATTCCGCTGATATTTGGGAATCTGTTTCAGCAGCTTTATTCTATTGTGGATGCAGTTGTCGTCGGTCAGTTTGTTGGGGTAAATGCACTTGCTTCGATTGGCTGTATCAGTTGGGTATGCTGGCTGATCAATGCCTTTTTGAGGGATTGTGCTAATGCCTTCAGTATTTCAGCTTCTGTTCGTATAGGAAATCACAATGAAACAGGATTTCGCACAATTATTGCTAATGCAATACTGATAAGTATTGTATTAGGATGGGTGGTTACATCACTGCTTCTGGGTTCTGTGCCGTTCATACTGAAACTTTTAAGCGTGCAGCCGGATGTGATACATATGACGAGGCAATATTTGATTGTGTTTATCCTAACAATACCGATAGGGTTGATATACAGTGTAACAACTGCATTGCTGCGGGCCTATGGAAATAGCGGAATTACATTTTTATCTATGGCGATTTCAACAATAGTTAATATTTTGCTGGATTTGATATTTGTCATTTGTTTTCATTGGGGAGTAATGGGGGCTGCTGTTGCTACTTGGATTGCGCAGCTTGCAGCAATGTTAGTAGCATTGTATGCTGCGTTTCAAGAACCGATTTTTCATATTCATAGAAAGGAATTATGCCTGGATTCCATATTAATGGAAGAACTGTTTCGTCTTTGGTCGCCAATGTTTTTCAACAGTTTGATTATCTCGTGTGGGGGACTATTTGTAGAAAAGCATACCAATCAGATTGGACCGGCTTTTACTGCGGGAATAGCTGCATGCATGAAAGTATTCAGTGTTCTTGAATCCATTATAATGGCGATTCAGACTGGAACCAGCGTATTTGTGGGACAAAACTTGGGAGCGGGACAGTATCAAAGAATCCGAGACGGATTGATTCGCATTGTTAAGTTGGGTTTCGCCGTGATCATAGTTATGATCTCAGTGGTGTTTTTGACTCAACAATGGATTTTACCTCTTTTCCTATCAACAGGCGAGCCGGCAGCTTATCAGAGAGCTTATGCGGTGGCAAGTGCTAATACACATATTCTCTTATTGTCTATGTTGCTTATGACGCCTATGTATCTGCACCGGGTAACTATACAGACGCTGGGCTTTCCAGAATATGCAGCTTATGCAGGTATTATGCAGCTTGTGATGCGTGTGCTAACAATCCTGATTGGTCCATCGCTTATAGGTGAATATGCGTATTATATCCATGATGGGATGGCATGGTTAGTATCGCTTCCCATTGTTGCTGCGCCATGTTACCGGTATTTAAAAAAACAGATTACAGCATGTCCAAGTGCTAGATAAACTGCCTTGTAAATAACACTGCTTTTGGCTGCCTGAATCACCGGCAATTTGATGAACCGGAGTTTATAGAAGTTTTATAAAAGATTTATAATTGCCCGGTTGATTTTTCTTCCTGTGGGAGGTATACTTAATTCACTTCGGCGGACAGTCCTTGTCCGCCAGAATTTCTGGTATCGTGTCCGGAGGTTTCCCGGCAGATCCCAAAGAATGAAGAAATAAAGAAGAGTTGCCATCCATGAACTGCGGAGGAGGAAATTATGGGTAAAGAGGATATTGCAGTCAGCCGTCTGCTGGAGAGAAAACCTGTTTTTGCGGATTTGATCAATGGTTTCCTGTATGGCGGCAGACAAGTAGTGAAAGCAGAAGAACTGGAGCAGTTGTCATCCAGGTCAGGAGTTATCCTGGACGCTGCTGTGACCGGTCAGAGAGGCAGAGGGCAGAAAGAAGGCGGACGTTCCCCTGTGATTGGACGTGTGGGAGACATCCGCATGAAGGCGAAGACAGGGATGTATTCTGTGATCTTCGCTGGAGAAATACAGACGGGGATCCATTATGCCATGCCGGTGCGGACCATGCTCTATGATGCATTAGAGTATGTAAAGCAGGTGCAGGACTTGGAGAAAGAACACCGGGAGAAAAAGGACCTGGCCGGTTCCGATGAATTTCTGTCAGGAATCTCCAGGAAAGACAGGCTTCTGCCCGTGGTAAACATTGTCTTTTACCTGGGAGATGACTGGGATGGGAGCAGGAATATTCATGAGCTGCTGGACGTGGACTGGGGCAGCAGGGAAGCGAAAGAGCTGCGTCCTTTCATTTCAGATTACCATATCAACCTGATTTCGGCCAGGGCGATAAAATATCCTGAAAACTACAAAACCTGTTTACAGCAGATATTCAGCATGATAAAATGTGGTAAGGAAGGCAAGGAGAAATTGTATGATTACATCCGGAATCACCGTGAGGAACTGGACCGGATGGACCGAGTAGAGGAGCAGGCAGCGCTGATCCTGTTGGGAGAGCAGGGGAAGCTGAAGGAACTGATAAGTGAGAAACAGAGGGGAGAGAAGGAGGAAGTCAGGATGAGGCCGATACTTACGGAATTGATTGAGTATATGGAAGCGAAAGGGGAAGCGAGAGGCGAGGAGAGAGGCGAGATGAGAGGTGAAGCGAGGGAGAGGGATCGTATGATGAAAATGAACCGTATCCTCTTGCAGGAGAAGCGTTACGATGAGTTGGAGCGTGCTTCTTCCGATGAAGACTATTTGAACAAATTATGCCAGGAACTGGGAATATAAGGAACTGGGGATATGAAGACAATCATTTGTGCCGTCGGCCATGTCATTATGGCTGGCGGTATTTTTTGACGTTGGATAGTCCTGAAGTGTACATCACATAGGGAGGCAGATGTTCGAATCAGGTCACTGTCGCTGAGGACGGGGTGGTATATTGCATTCGCGGGGGTGTTTTATCATCTGAAAGACCGATTCATATGATATATAAGGGGCGATCCCTGAAAAATTCTGGAAAAAAATTAAAAAAATTCCATTTTGGGGGTGCGATGCTACAGATGTTGAGACACCCGGGGGGGTATAATAGAGGAAAAATCAGGATGGAGGAGGGAGATTCCATGGATAAACCGATAGAACTGCACGGGCAGAACCTGATCTGTATCGGCATCGACAGGGCGATAAAGCCCGACTACGCCGGGAGGCTGTGGCATCAATACAGCCCAGAGCCCATTGGATTTTCCACCACCATGGAGATGATCGAGGCTATGGATGAACTGTACGACCGGTGGAATTTTCCCCAGAGGTCCACGATGGTCCGCAGGTTCGGTCATGAGGACCACAGGGTCCTGGGAGATGAAGAAGAGGAGGGAACAGGCATGAATGAAAGCTATCTGAAAGACAAAGCGGGAGACATCGGGACCTTCATCGTGCGAGTGAAATACCGCCAGAACGCCACATGGCAGGGAGAGGTTGTCTGGGCCGAGAAACAGAAGAGGCAGAACTTCCGGAGCGCCCTGGAGCTTCTGAAGCTGATGGACGGGGCCCTGGAAGAGGCCGACGGCAGCGGAGATGAGGCGGAGGCCGGAGACGGGATAGAGACCGGAAAAAGTGCCATATAACCCTTGACGAACATAATAAGGTTACGAAAAAGGATACAAAGGTTATATCACCTGTTAAAGAGATTTTAAAGCTGTTCATAGACAGAATGCTTATGGATGGAAAGTAAGAGGGAAGGAGAATGGTCATGAGAGAGGAAAGAAGAAGACTGATCGAGGAGATCCGTGAACTGGGCACAGGCCTGGGCGCGGCTGCGAAGCGCAGGAAGACGACGCGCCGGTTCCTGGCGGGCCTGCTGACAGCGGCCATGACCCTGACCAATATCCTGAGCGGGGCCGGCATCGCCTATGCGGCGGAAGGGTCGGAGAAGGCGGTGTTCGCGGTATCCGGGCAGGAGCTGCAGGCGGCCGTGGAAGAGGCCAGAGAGGCAGGAGAGGCGCTGGAGTTTGACGGCCTGCAGCTGAGCGGGTCCGACAGCAGCGTAAAGAAGTATAAGAAGGCGCTGGGAACCGAAGACAGCGTATATGAACTGTATGTGGGAGTGGACGATACGGAAGCGGCGGAGGAGACGAGCCTGAGGATCTTCTATAATGAGAAGACGGACCAGGTGGCGTTTTTGTACGTCAATGCCGGCGAGAAGACGGTGAGCTTCCTGGTGGATATCGACGGATATAAGACGGAGGCGGTCTCCGTGAAGCCCCACAGCAGCGTGGAAGAGAAGAAGGAACTGACGGAGAAGGAGCTGGAAGAGAAGGAACTGGCTGAAAAAGAGCTGGAAGAGAAAGAACTGACCGGTAAGGTTCCCGATGAGGAAGGCCTTCCGGCGGGCGGAGCAGGCGGAAGCGGCGGTTCCGGTGGTTCCGGCGGCTCAGGTTCCGGTTCCGCGGCCATCGAGGCTGGGAACGGAGGAGTTGATACGGAAGGAACCGAGGATGATAAGGCCGATGTGGAAGAGGCGGAAACCGTGGAGGAAGGTTCCGGGGACGCTTCGGAGTCGGAACCTGTGACCGGAGAGACATCCGGGGATAAGGAACCCTCTGAGACAGGGGAGAACACAAAGGCGGAGGCAGATTCCCAGGAGAAGACAGAGTCCAATGGAGAAGCCGGGGCGGAACCTCAGGAGAAGACAGAGTCCAATGGAGAGGCCGGAGCAAACCCTCAGGGAGAAGAGGTCGAGAATAAAGAGGCTGATGCGGAGGGAACTGAGACGGCAGGAACCAGCGGGACTGAAGATAAGGAAGAGGCTGGCGGAAGCCAGACAGAGTCCGGGACAGGGACACAGCCAGAGGAGGCAGGAAGTTCAGATTCAGGGGCCGCGGGAAGTTCGGATTCTGAGCCGGAGGCAGCCTCAGAGCAGGGAGATTCCGGTGATCACGGTTCTTCCCAGGAGCCTGCGGCAGATGAAAGAGATGCGGGGACCCCGGCGGCATATTACCGGGAGTTCGCGGCTGTCGTAAGGAATACGATCATTAACGAGACAAAAGAGGCCTCAGCTTTGGAAGAGACGGAGGTTACAGAGGAAGAGAAGAACTCCGATACGGAGGACGCGGAGGACGACTCTTCGGATCCGACAGATGATGCTTCTGAGGATGACTCTATGGATCCGGCGGATGACATTTCTGAGGATAACGGATCGGATACAGTTGGCACAACAGATACGGAGGATAAGTCCGGAACATCTGAGGAGAAAGCCGCTGCCGCGGAAACGACAAGAGCGGTCGATGACGATAAGGAAGAGATCATAATCGATGACGACAAGGCCGATACAGCTGCAGATGGAGTGGGCCTTTCGGAAAATAGCGATGAGACAGCAGAAGGGATAAAGAAAGACGCTGAAACAGGGACGGCGGAACCGGAGGCGCTGACAGGGCAGAAGAAAGCCACCGACTCCGACGCGGAGAAGAAGGAGACCATCAAAGGCAAGAAACTGCCGGTGATCGTTCTGGAAGAGAGCATGAACGCAGCGGCTTATGTGGTGGATTATGCGTATCTGTTGGAAACAATCGGGGCATGCAAAGTATTTAATGCAGATCCGGAAGGCGCTCATGTCGCGGTAGAGGTACCGGAGGGAGCGTTTGATGAAGAAGTAGAGCTGCAGGTTTCTAAGATTGAAGATGAACAGCAGCTGGAAGAATTGAAGGAGCAGATTCAGACGGCTATTGGTGAGGACCAGAAGATCCTGGGAATGGTTACCTACGATATTACCTTTTATTCGGTAGAAACGGGAGATGAACTGGAGCCCGCGAAGCAGGTGTCGGTAAAGATTGCGCTGGATAAGCCCCTGACCGCTGAACTTCCGGATGGGGAAACGGAAGATAACGCGATCGCGCCGATCTCTCTGGGAGAGGATGCGGAAGAAGCGGGCGAGAGCGCTCCCGAGATCTCTGTCGTTCATATACCTGCCGACGGCGAGGCGGAAGTGGTAGCTACGGCAGATGACCTGACGGAACAGGAATTCAGCTTTGATGCGGAAGGACTGTCGCCGTGGTCATTCATTCTGACCGGCCCGAATGACGGCGCTGCGGTGACTTTGGAGTACGGAGACCAAATAAAAACAATGCTGCCGTTTGATACGATCCAGGCGGCTGTAAATGCAATTCCGTCCGATGCTGTGAACGCCAAGATTAAGGTCAATCAGGATCTGAACGATGTTGCTGTATCAATTAATAATAAGTCTGTGGAGTTTGATTTACAAGGGCATACCCTGACGTCAAAAGATACAGGAGATACTTTCTATATCCAACCCCTTGGAAGCAATACAGTAACGATAAAGAATGGCTATCTTGCTGGTAAGGAAGGTTCAGATAACACGAGAGCGCTGTATTTAGCGTATTCAGAAAATAATAAAAATGGCAGTATTATTCTGGATGAATTGACAGTTGGCGGCTATAAAGAGAATACCCCAGGAATGAATGTGGATAGTGGAGTTATCATTACGAGAGGCGCAAGTAACGTCAGGATTTCAAATTGCGTGATTCGTGATAATTCCTTTGCCCATCAGGCTCTTAAAATCTCTAATTATAGCACAATGTCTCAGAAGGATGGAAGGTGGGTGACTCATTCACAAGGCGCTGTGGTCGTTTCAAACTGTACAATTGAGAACAATTCCAGAATAGGAAATGAAACTGCAAAGACCGTGGTTCTTAGTGGCGGGGAAATTACGGTTAACGAGTGCACGTTTTCCGGAAATACGGCATCCAGAAATACGGTCTCTGGCACTGGCGGATTAGTTATCAATGGCGGTATTTTAACAGCCAATATTACGAATTGTACATTTTCCGGAAATGAAGCTTCAATTGGCGGAATGAGTGTAGGCCGTGATGCAGAGGTGACTATTACGGATTGTACATTTTCCGGAAATAAAGCCGCAGTTGGCGGAATGAGTGTAGAACGTTATGCGAATGTGACTGTCAGTGGAGGAAGCTTTGCGGAAAACAGCTCCGATGATTCGGAAGACAGTGCAGGCGCGATTGAGAATGAGGGCAATTTGACCATTCAGAATGACACTCGCATTGAGAATAATACAACAGAGGGGCCGAACGGCGCAATTTACAATAAATATGAGTATGATTCCAGTTATGGGAACCTGACAATTAACGGTGCGGTTATCCGGAATAATACAACTTCCAGCACGGATGTGTCTTCTACCGGAGGAATCAAGAATACCTATAACCTGACGGTTAATTCAGGCGCCATTTATGGAAACAGAAATGGAAATGGTCTGAGTGATGTAATGACCACGATGACGATGGTTTTACTGCCGGCATCGGAGATGGAAGCGGACGGAATGGATTTCAGTAAATATCTTTGGTACGATGTCTCTGATTCGTCCGTCACATATCCAGAAGGATTTGCAATTAATAATCCTAAAATAAACAGCAGCGGTATTAATCTTGCGGTTGAAATGCTGACGGGTTCTCTGACTATCAAAAAGGAAATCGTGGGCGGACCAGAGGATGTTTCTCAAAAAACATTTACATTTGAAGTTGAGGGACCTGATGGATACAAGAGCACGGCTACTATCACCGGCAGCGGGGAGACGACCCTGACGGATCTGCCTGTCGGAAAGTATACGGTCACAGAGACAAAGGATGCGGCAATTGAGGATTATGAGTGGACAGCCGCCGCGGAGGGAGCAGAGGAAGCCGAAGATACGAACGCAGAGAAGGATGAAGAAGCGCTTCCGAAATTTAACGTGACGATTAGTCATGGAAAAACTACGGCTGTCACGATTACTAACACCTACGTACAAAAGAACTATGTCATTCAGATTGACGATAAAAAGTACGAGACTTTTTCGGAGGCTTTGCAGGCGGTTCCTGCAGACGGACAATCTACAGAAGTTATTTTGCTGGAGGATCTTGATGTAGAGCAGCCGCAGGATGCACCCAAAAAGACAACAGTCTATACCTTAAAGCAAGGTCAAAATATAGTCCTGACATCAAAGGCGGCGGAGACCGCTTCCGGAGAGACGTCTGGAGGCCCATACGTCCTGAAACGTGGGGAGAATACTTCGGGATTCCTGTTCGCTGTTTCATCAGACGCGGTTCTGACTGTGAAGGATATCATCATTGACGGCGGCTTCGAAGACAGCGGTATCACGGCGGAACGGTCGCTGATTAAGGTGGATGCGAGCGGTATCCTGAATATCGAATCCGGCGCGGTCCTGGAGAATAACAATATCGAAAAAATTGGATTAACAATGGGTGGATTCGTCTCAGTTAGTAGTGATACCAGCTACAATGGCGGCGCGGTTTGGTGTGAAGGTACTGTGAATATGAACGGAGGTAAGATTACCAATTGCGTGGCCAACAATGGTGGAGGCATTGTGCTTTATGGAAATAATAAACCGAACCGCGTGAAATTCATTATGAACGATGGAGAAATCAGCGGGAATAAAGCAACCTACCCTGGATTTGCTTCTTATGCTGCGTTTGATGTCGGCTGCGGCGGAGGCGTATGTATTGCGGGTAATGCAGAGATGGAATTTAATAACGGCACGATTTCCGGGAATCATGCCGGATATGGCGGTGGCATCTCTGTGGGTAGTGAGCAGGGAATCATCCGCGGTTGGAAAACAGATGTCATGAGCCTGAGCATGAAGGGCGGAACGGTTGATGGGAATAAAGCTGAAGCTAACGGCGGAGGAATCTTTATAGCTATGCCTTATATGGCGGAGATTTATTCTGGCGCCATTACAAATAACGAGTGCACCCTGGACGAGGATTCTTATACGGGTGAGCACCGATATGCCCTTTATGGAGGCGGAGGCATCTACGTTCATGGATCAAACAGCACGACTGGAAAACTTTATATTTATAATGCCCAGATCAGTGATAATAATGCGGCTTTGCAGGGCGGAGGCATAGCTGGTTGTCCGGATTCCAGTGTTTGCCTGTATATCTCGAATGGCGGTATCGTTTATAACAATAATCAGGCTGGCGGCGACTTCCCGGAGCAGGAAATCTATGTGACCCGCAATGAAGATACGATTCCGACGGTGAGGATCTCTCCTGTCATGCTGGGGGGCGGTGAGTACGACTGGAAAGACGAGGAGGGGAATTTACTGAGTCCTATGGATCTGAATGTCACCCTGACGGGGGAACATGAGTCTATTGGGACTTATAACGACCTGAAGAACTCAGACGAATCGGTAGCGAAAGCAAAAGAATTGGCAAAGACGATCATCACGGGAAACATATCCCATTCCTGTGGTGGTGGTATCGGCACCAATGGAGAGGTAAATATTGGTGAGCGCACAGAGAAGGATGAATTAGTCAGCATCTGGGTATGTAAGAAATGGGATAACATGGATTGGGATTTACGTGCGAAGACTATTAAGCTCTGGCTGCTGCAGGATGGCGAACGGGTTGCCTGTACTAATTTTAGTGTGTACAATCCTGGAGGCTTCTGGCCGGAGGCCCCGGTAGAATTCTTTAAAGGCCTGCCTAAATACTCGCCTGACGATGGTCATGAATATGTGTACTCTGTCGAGGAAGATTTTAACGGTTTATACGAGATCACGACCGAGCCTGGAGAAATAGGAAATAAGGATAAGCCGTGGACTTTTACGAATAGGGCTACAGGCACCCTTCGTCTGGAAAAACAGGCGTTAGGCGGCAAAGCGGATACGGAATATACCTTTACGCTGACCTTGACAAAGTCTGATGCCACGCCCTATGAGGGAGAGGTTAAATCCGTAGATGAGACAGGAAAAGAACTTGATCCGGTCTCCTTTGTAAATGGCAAGGCCGAGGTAACTCTGAAATCCGGCGAATATATTATCCTTACCGGGCTGGATGACGGTACCACTTATGAGATCACAGAGTCGAATAACGGCGGCGCTGAGAGTACGACATATACGGTGAAGTATACGGATAATGATGGTTCCGGGGCAAACGCACCAAAGGAAGGCGCAACCGTTTCCGGTGAGCTGGAATATGGCGCTGCTATCACGGTCAAATGTGAGAATGAATTTAAAGAGACCAGTTTCGCCGTCAATAAGATTTGGCGTGAAGCTGACGGGACCGAGGCCGCTGCGGATCTGCCGGGTTCAATCACAGTGCAGCTGCTGAGCAATGGTCAGCCGTCAGAGTATTCGGTGGAACTGAACGCGGCGAACGGCTGGAGCCATACCTTTGAAGATCTGCCAGTGAGGGATGATGATGGCAATGTGATTACCTGGACAGTGCGAGAGGCGTCTGTGCCGGATGGCTGGACCGGCAGTGAGCCTGTGGCAAATGGGGACGGAGGTTACACCATCACCAACACCCGCACTCCTGCGCCGGAGACCACCAGCGTCGCGGTCAATAAGGTCTGGCGCGAGGCCAACGGCGACGGAGCCGCGGAGAATGTTCCCGCTTCCGTTACGGTAAATCTGCTGCGCAATGGTCAGGCTTCCGGTCAGTCAGCGGTTCTGAACGCCGGAAATAACTGGAATCATACGTTTACGGGTCTGCCTGTACGGGATGAGAACGGCGAGACCATTGCCTGGACGGTGGAGGAGGTATCCGTGACCGGATGGAGTACCTCCATCGGAGATATGCAGACAGTGGACGGCGGCCTGGCAGTAACGGTTACCAACACCCGTATTCCGGGAACGCCTCCTGACAACCCCGGCGGTAATCCCGGCGGCGGTAATCCCGGAGGACCTGGCCCCGGCAATCCTACTCCGATCGGAGAAAACGAGACTCCGTTAGGAGGAATGCCGCCTATCGAGAACATCAGCGAGGCGCCGACACCGCTCTCCAGCTTCAAGAACCTGGAGAATATCGATGATGAGGATGTGCCGTTGATGGCGATGGTCCCCATGACCGGTGATGAGACGCCGGTTGGAGCAATTGGTGCGTTCGCGGTTCTGGCCCTGGGCCTGATGGGAGCATTTGCCCATCTGGGATTTAAGAAGAAAGAAGAAGAGTAAACTGCAGAGAGTAGAAAACAGGATTAAGAGGAGCGAGGCAGCCCTGGCGGAATTTCCGCCGGGGCTGCTTCTTGAGATTGCCTGAATCACCGGCAATCTGATGAACCGGAGTTTATAGAAGTTTTATAAAAGATTTATAATTGCCCGGTTGATTTTTCTTCCTGTGGGCGGTATACTTAATCCACTTCGGCGGACAGTCCTTGTCCGCCAGGATTTCTGGTATCGTGTCCGGAGGTTTCCCGGCAGATCCCAAAGAATGAAGAAATAAAGAAGAGTTGCCATCCATGAACTGCGGAGGAGGAAATTATGGGTAAAGAGGATATTGCAGTCAGCCGTCTGCTGGAGAGAAAACCTGTTTTTGCGGATTTGATCAATGGTTTCCTGTATGGCGGCAGACAAGTAGTGAAAGCAGAAGAACTGGAGCAGTTGTCATCCAGGTCAGGAGTTATCCTGGACGCTGCTGTGACCGGTCAGAGAGGCAGAGGGCAGAAAGAAGGCGGACGTTCCCCTGTGATTGGACGTGTGGGAGACATCCGCATGAAGGCGAAGACAGGGATGTATTCTGTGATCTTCGCTGGAGAAATACAGACGGGGATCCATTATGCCATGCCGGTGCGGACCATGCTCTATGATGCATTAGAGTATGTAAAGCAGGTGCAGGACTTGGAGAAAGAACACCGGGAGAAAAAGGACCTGGCCGGTTCCGATGAATTTCTGTCAGGAATCTCCAGGAAAGACAGGCTTCTGCCCGTGGTAAACATTGTCTTTTACCTGGGAGATGACTGGGATGGGAGCAGGAATATTCATGAGCTGCTGGACGTGGACTGGGGCAGCAGGGAAGCGAAAGAGCTGCGTCCTTTCATTTCAGATTACCATATCAACCTGATTTCGGCCAGGGCGATAAAATATCCTGAAAACTACAAAACCTGTTTACAGCAGATATTCAGCATGATAAAATGTGGTAAGGAAGGCAAGGAGAAATTGTATGATTACATCCGGGATCACCGTGAGGAACTGGACCAGATGGACCGGGTGGAGGAGCAGGCAGCGCTGATCCTGCTGGGAGAACAGGGAAAGCTGAAGGAACTGATAAGTGAGAGACAGAGGGGAGAGAAGGAGGAAGTCAGGATGAGGCCGATACTTACGGAATTGATCGAGTATATGGAAGCGAAGGGAGAAGCGAGGGGTGAGGAGAGAGGTGAGATGAGAGGGGAGGCAAGAGGTGAAGCGAGGGAGAGAGATCGTATGATGAAGCTGAACCGTATCCTTCTGCATGAGAAGCGTTACGAGGAGCTGGAGCGTGCTTCCTCCGACAAAGATTATCTGAACAAACTATGCCAGGAACTGGGAATATAAGGAACTGGGGATATAAAGACAATCATTTGTGCCGTCGGCCATGTCATTATGGCCGGCGGTATTTTTTTGGTGCTTTAGCTTAATAAAACCCCTGGTTCTACCAGGGGTGAATAAAAAAGCCTTGGCAAATAAAACCTCCATGGTACAATCGAGGTGGTTTGGCGACCGCATCACGAAAGACCAAGGAGGTTTTAAACAAAGTGAAGAATGAAGTAAAACACACAGCGCATTCAAGCTACCGATGTGAATACCACATAGTATTTGCACCAAAGTATCGAAGGAAAATCATATACAAAGAATTAAGACGAGATATCATAGAGATATTCAAGAATCTATGCAATGAGATGAAAGTTGAAATAATAGAGGGCGAGGCGTACCCGGCCATATCCATCTGCTGGTAAGTATCCCGCCTTATATGAGTGTAGCACAATTTGCAGGAGCGCTTTATGAAAAGAAAGATTTCTATAAGTATTTGAAAGGAAAATCGGCGCTGATGATCTTCGACCGGCACGCAAATTTGAAGTATAAGTTTGGAAACCGACATTTCTGGTCAGAAGGTTACTATGTGAGCACGGTAGGGCTGAATGAAGCCACCATAAGGAAGTACATACAAGACCAGGAGAGAGAAGACATCATGAGAGATAAACTGAGTGTGAAGGAGTACGAGGACCCTTTTAAGGGTCAGAGGTGAAGTAGTACGAAAGCCGCTTAAGCGGTGGCGATGAGTTAAGAGCAAAGTGGCTGGAACGGGGCTGTGGGAATGGAGCGCAGAGCGACATTCCATAGCGCAAAGAGACAGCCAACGTCTTTAGACGCTGGCCGAGTAGTGCGGGCTTATAGCCCGCGTCCGAGCCACCCGTTTTACGGGTGGCGGCGACTGCAGTTACGTCAGGCACCCTCATGATTCAAAACCTGTTTACAGCGGATATTCCGCATGATAAAATATGGTAAGACAGGAACGGATTGACACAAGACGAAGAGAAAGGGGTAAATAATTATGGGCAGACCTGTATTTCGCCCGTCGGAGAGAACGATTGACAGGACCGGCGCGTCCCTGGTGACAGAGCAGCTTCAGCAGCTGATTGATGAGACGGCTGCGGCAGGAGGTATTCTTCTGCTGGAGAAGGGGATTTATCTGACGGCGTCACTGTTTTTAAAAGGACATATGGAATTCCGGTTTGAGGAGGGAGCGGTCCTGCTGGGCACCACGGACGAGAGCCGGTATCCTGTCATTCCCACCAGGGCGGCGGGAGTGGAGATGGACTGGTATCCCGGGATACTGAACTGCAATGGGCAGAAAGATGTCATTGTCAGCGGCCCAGGAGTCATTGACGGCCAGGGAGAATACTGGTGGTCCAAATACTGGGGGGCAGATACCAAAGGCGGCATGCGGAAGGATTATGACGCCAGGGGCCTTCGCTGGGCTTGCGATTATGACTGCATGCGGGTCCGCAATGTGGTGGTCATGGAGTCGGAGGATGTGGTGCTGAAAGATTTTACTTCCACACGGTCCGGCTTCTGGAATGTCCATGTGTGTTACAGCAGAAACGTGCATATTGACGGTGTGAAGATTACGGCCTGCGGCCTGGCAAGTCCCAGTACCGACGGTATTGACATCGATTCCTGCGAGCATGTGCTGGTGGAAAACTGCGTCACTGACTGCAACGACGACAGCATCTGTATCAAGTCCGGCCGGGATGCCGACGGGCTGCGTGTGAACCGGCCATGTCACGATATTACTGTGCAGAACTGCGAGATCCGCGCAGGCTTTGGCGTGACCATCGGAAGCGAGGTGTCCGGCGGTGTCTATGACGTAACCCTGCGGAATATCCGGTATCATGGAACTGACTGCGGTTTCCGCATCAAGTCCTCCATTGCCCGGAGAGGTTACATAAAGGATGTGCTGGTGGAAAATCTGGACATGGTCAATGTAAAATACCCAATTCATCTGTTTCTCAACTGGAATCCGGCTTACAGCTACTGCCAGCTGCCGGAGGGTTATGACGGCCCTGTGCCGGAACATTGGAAGAAACTGCTTGCCCAGATTCCGGATGATGTGCCTAAGACCCGAGTCAGTAACCTTGTAATCCGCAATGTGAAATCACGCAATGAAGAAGGTTACGAGGATATCAGCCGCGCCTTCCACATCGAGGGCTTTTCCGATATGCCCATCTGCGGGCTGCATTTTGAAAATGTGTCCATTCAGTGCAGGGAGCTGGGCGTTATCAACTATACGGAGGATATTACATTTAAGGATGTAAATATTTCTGTGTGCGGCGCAAGGGATGAGAAAAATGACGCATATGATAACCGGTAGACGATTTCGGCCGGGAGAAAGCGGCAGAAGGCATTGCCCGGGAGGAACGGAAGAAGGCATTGCTCGGGAGGAGCGGAAGAAGGCATTGCCCGGGAGAAGCAATGGTGAAGACTTTGCCGGGAAAATGCCTGGCAGAAGCGGAAGCGCAGGTGCTGCCGGGAAAATGTCTGTCAGAACCGGCAGTGGTTTATGAACTTTGTCAAACGAATTCGAATTAAGAATACAGGAGATCAGGAGTGAGAATATGGAATATCGGCAGTTGGGAAATACAGGTTTGAAGGTCAGTGTCATCGGCATGGGCTGCGAGGGCCTGTCTGAAGATAATTACAATATGGCGCAGAAAATGTTTGATGCGGCGGAGCGTCTGGGAATCAATTATTTTGATCTGTACGCATCGGATCCCCGGCTTCGCCAGGCGGTGGGCCGTGCGCTCAGAGGCCGCAGGGACAGATTTATGATACAGTCCCACATCTGTTCTGTGTGGAAGAACGGTCAGTATACCCGTACCCGCAATCTGGCGGAGACGAAGGCTGGTTTTGAGGAGATGATGACTCTGCTGGATACCGACTATCTGGATGTAGGTATGATTCATTACTGCGATGCTATGGGCGACTGGGAGAGTATTGTGGACAACGGAATCCTGGATTATGCCAGGGAACTGAAAAAGCAGGGGCGGATCCGCCATATCGGGCTGTCCAGCCACAATCCCCTGGTGGCGGAGCGCGCGGTGACGGAAGGCGGAATCGAGGTGCTGATGTTCTCGGTGAATCCCTGCTATGACCTGCAGCCGGCGACAGAGGACTGCGAGGAAATGTGGGCGGACCGCAACTATCAAAAGCAGCTGACTAATATGGATCCGGACCGCCAGCGGCTATACGAGGTCTGCCAGCGCATGGGAGTTGGAATCACGGTCATGAAGGTGTACGCAGGAGGAGAACTGCTGGGCAGCAATCAGATTGCCGGCGTGTCTTTGACGCCCAATCAGTGCATTTCCTACGCGCTGTCCCGGCCGGCAGTATCGGCAGTGCTTCCGGGTGCCCATTCGGTGGAGGAACTGGAGCAAAGCGCCGCTTATTGCGAGGCGGGCCCGGAAGAGAAGGATTACGCCGCCGCGCTGGCCTCTTTCCCGAGGGTCAGTTGGGTGGGCCACTGCATGTATTGTACCCACTGCGAGCCCTGTCCCAAGTTTATCGACATCGCTTCTGTGACCAAGTTTCTGCACCTGGCTCAGGCTCGGAGCCGGGTTACGGGACATCCGGAGCAATGCGCCGACGACGGGGACTGTCAGATTCCTGAGACGGTGAGGGAGCACTACGCGGCTCTGGAACATCATGCAGGCGAGTGCATCAAGTGCGGAGCCTGCGAGGGCCGGTGCCCATTCGGAGTGGCCGTCCGGGAGAATATGGAACAGGCAGTGAAGGTGTTCGGATACTAAAGAAGAATCAGAACTCCAGCCGCATCAAACAGACCCAATCGGCCTCGCGAAACAGCTTGAAGCCGTGCTTTTCATACAGGCGCTGGGGGCCGCGGTACTGGTATGCGTAGGCATCATCGGTAAATGGGTAACCTTCAACCGCGTCAAAGCCCTCGGCCCTGGCGTCGTCCGTCACGCGCCGGAGAAGCATATCCGCGATCTTTTTGCCCCGATATTCGGGGGCTATATCGAAACAATAAACGATTTTGGTTTTTCCCGGTATCGTTTCGACGGTATTAAACATGTCGCTGCGAATGATTGGTTCATATGCGGTTTTATCCCCGGCGTTGCACCAACCGATAGGAACGGAACCGTTGTAGACGAGATATCCCGTCATAATACCGGCGTCGATCAGATTTTCGGCGACGGACCTTCTGTCCTCCCGCCGGACAGCGATGCCGTCAGCTCTGTATTCGATATCGTTCTCGCTTCGCAAGTGGCTTTCCAGGCAGTAACAGCCGGCCCACTCGCTGTGGTCCGTGAAAGCGCGGTTGTCAAAAAAATCGAAAAAGTCCGCTTTTCTTTCGGGCGTCAATTTTTCAATATGGATAGACATAGGGTTAATATCCTTTGCTTATTTATTATATGTCACTGCAAAGTGCTGACCTTTATCATTTTGATAAGCCAGTAGCGTTTTTCCTATAGAAAAACCACCCTTGTATACTTTGGACTGTAGCGAGGGTGGAATTTCTACTTTTACTATAGGCCAACCTCTTGTAGAGGTGGTTGTTCCTATCTCTATTATATGCCCCTATCAGAAAATTTTCAATATTTTTTTACAGAAATCCCCCGGCTCTCTGCCCCCCTGCTTTCTGAACTTCCTGTTCAAGCAGCCGGTTCATAACTTCAAAATGGTGGTAATACAAAAAAATACCAACCACTTTACTGGCTGGTATTCTTGAAGTAGCGGAAGGGAGATTTGAACTCTCGACACCACGGGTATGAAGGGCTTTTGGAAGCGCAAAACTTTCTTCTGAAAGCAAATGTTTCTCTCTTTATAGCAACTGTTCCAAACCCAAAAGCGCTTGTATAAAATGATACCTTATGCGTCCATCCAGCGGAAGCAGAACTTCCGAAAACAAGGTTTTTCCACATTGAAAGATTCCCTAACCTGTGGTAAGATAAGAGTGGGAACAATCATGTCACTGCAAGGTGTTGGCCTTCCATCCTACATAGATGGGAGGTGGTGCGGATGAAATTCGATTTTAAAGACCTGATGGCCTTCGGAATGTTCATTCTCGCATTGCTGACCTTTATCATTTTGATAAGCCAGTAACGTTTTTCACATAGAAAAACCACCCTTGTATACTTTGGACTGTAGCGAGGGTGGAATTTCTACTTTTACTACAGGCCAACCTCTTGTAGAGGTGGTTGTTCCTATCTCTATTATATGCCCCTATCAGAAAATTTTCAATAGCTTTTTTACAGAAATCCTCCCGCCTTTTGAAATAGTGAAGTGAAAAGTTAACTTCCACTTCTAAGGGGGCCAAGTAGAAATTAGTCTTTCTCCAACCTCCACTTGA
>CANQRW010000017.1 GCA_947626365.1 uncultured Lachnospiraceae bacterium | reverse complement strand
TCCGCGCGCCCGCAGGCTGATATTCGCGGACATTCAGGGTCTTACATACTGTTCAGTCTTCAGTTTTCAAGGTCCTTCGGCTTTTCACAAGCCAGCGCAGAAGGAGGGATTTGAACCCTCGCACCGCTATTAACGGCCTGCACCCTTTCCAGGGGTGTCCCTTCAACCACTTGGGTACTTCTGCCCAAAATGCCTGAGTCAAAAAAATACTATGAAAGGAGTTGCTTCAGTACCTAGTCAGTCTACCGTACCAAAAACGTACCAATCACAGCAAAAGAAAGTTTATCACAAGCAATTAGATTTGTCAATCACATTTTATAATTATTTTTTACATCGACCTATTTCCGCTTTTAAATGCAAAAAACGCGTCACTGGCGCGTTTTTTGCATACTGACGTAACATAAAACTGCTGCAGACATTCCCTGTAACACTCTGCAGCAGTCCCATATATTCACGGAGAGAGTGGGATTCGAACCCACGCGCCCTTGCGGACAAACGGTTTTCAAGACCGCCTCGTTATGACCACTTCGATATCTCTCCGAACGTGCTTTTTCATTTTACTGAATACCGCCCGTTTTGTCAAGGCATTTCCCACGAAAAACAGGAATCCGGATACCGGCTGGCACATTTCCCGTCTTCCGGCGGCGGCCTGCGCCTCCATCTACTGTTCTGCCTCTTATTCTCCTGTCTCCCGGTCTACCACCTTGATGATCCCCTTCTTCCACATGATCCGGGAAGAGATGATGGCAATCGGCAGCATAAACAGGATCAGGAAACCTACGGCGCCGAAGAGAGAGCCTCCTCCCAGAATCCTTACGGCGAGCGCCAAAATGGAGACGATCACCAGGATGGGCACGACGCCGGCAATGCCGTTTTTCACTACCTTCTGGCCGGAATTGGTGCTGGCGAACAGCCCCAGGGTCAGAGAACCGAACAGGGCGGGAATCAGATATTCCGACGCGGTCTTGACGGCAGGCAGTTCAAACACCGGCATGATCCAGGTGCTGAGAAGGGCTGCCAGAGCCAGGATAATGATGGTCATGATGGAGCAGACTGCCACGGCTACCGAAGAGATGGCCTCACCCTCCGGCGTGTTGGGCTCTCTGCCGGCCAGCTTCATGGCGTTGGCGGCGCAGGGCAGCTTCAGGTTCATAATATTGCCGGTAATAAAGGTCAGATAGGCGGAACAGCCCAGAATCGGCGTGTAGCTTAGCGCCTCCGAAAAACCTACCGGTATGTAGATCAGCAAAATGCTGACCGTAGACAGGTTGATGACTTCTCCCAATGAGGGAACGCTGTCATAGTATGCCAGCACGATAAAAGGAATGGCAATCATATAAACCAGGGCGATCACGGTACCTACCCGGCCCCATCTGTGGCACCAGGCCTGGAAGGGATCCATAGACACTGCGGTTTTCGTATTTTTACTCATTTTTGCACCTCCTGATCCTTATTTACCTGAACAGACTGACCCACAGCAGGGACGAAACCATGCCGCCGATCATGGAAAACGCCATGATAAATTCATTGAGCCACTTCAGTCCCGGCCGTTTGGCCAGAACGCCCAGCGCGACGGCGATGATCAGTCCGGTCACCATCACCAGCATCTGCACCGTGTCGCCGAAGATCAGCACAGGAATATATACGGCAAAAAGACACAGCATAAAAGTTCCGCTGAGGACATACTTCCATGTATTGCCCGTATCCGATTTGTCAACGCTTTTGGACAGTTTCTTTCCAAAAGGAATCAGCACCAGAAATCCGCTGAGCATACCTACGCTCATAAGGATCATCACCACGCCGAACTGGCGGCCGCTGGCCTGCTCCAGCATCTGGGCGCTGTTCTCAAACCCGACAGCCGTGGCCACGCTGCTGGAGATCATGGTCTCGTAGGAGAGGGACCCGATCACAGACAGTCTCCACCAGGACCACACTACCCCCATAACCGTTATCAGGGCGAACAGTCCCACCACGATGGACAGGCTGGGGACGATGGAAAAGATCAGGCTGGATTTGATAACGCTCTTCAAATCTTCCTTACTGATTCCCAGCTCCAGGCAGCGGGTATACGCTTTCTTAAGATAGACCAGGGAAAATCCTACGATATACAGCAGGCCTCCCGCTACCAGCGCCAGAAGAAGCGGGCTGGAGATTATGTCTTTCATGGTTGCCATACATATTACCTTCTTTCTTTATTTATCACAGACACATTACTGTATCTCATTAACTTTCCTTATGCTCTTTAGGAATCCCGCTCACTGCTCATTTCCTTTGTGCTCTTCCAGCCACCGCATGGCCGTATAGGCGTAAATGGCGCTTCCGGTGGTAAGGGCCTCGTCAGAGAACCTGGCCTTGGGATGGTGCTGAGGATATGAGCACCCCTCTGCCGGACCGCCTGCCGCCAGGGCAAGCATAATGGACGGAACCTGATGGCTCACATAAGCGAAATCCTCTGATCCGGTAGACTTGGAAGTCTTGGAATCTCCAGCCGCAGATTGGAGCTGGCCGGTAGTAAAGCATTTCCCGGGGCCATTCAGTTCCTTAATATAGCCGGTTACTGCCGCCGACAGTTCACCGTCATTCTTCAGCGTGGGACAGCCGCTTCCGTAGGTCACCTGGGCAGAGGCCCGGAAAGCCGCGGCAATGGAAACCGAAATCTCCTCCATACGTTTTTTGAGGAACTCCCGAATCTCCTCATCATAAGTGCGGATAGTTCCGCCCATCACCGCCGTATCGGGAATCACATTAGGAGCCACGCCTGCATGAATGCTTCCTATGGTAAGCACGGCCTCGTCAACCATCGCCAGTTCTCTGGCGTGAAGCTCTTGAAGCGCCGTGATAATATGGGCAGCCACTATGATTGGATCGATGCCGTTGTTGGGCATGGAACCGTGGCAGCCTTTTCCCTGAATCTTAATCTCAAAGGTATCCGCCGCCGGCGCGCTGATTCCGCCGTCGCAGACCACCGCTGTGCCTATGGGGAAGGGAACACCGGCCATTACGTGAATCATCAAAGCCGCATCTACATGGGGATTCTCCAGAAGACCTGCCCTGATCATATCATCGGAGCCCTGGAAGATCTCTTCTGCCGGCTGGAACATCAGCTTTACCGTTCCCTGAATCTGATCTTCATGAGCTTTCAGAAGCTTCGCCGCGCCCAGAAGCATGGCCGTATGCATATCATGTCCGCAGGCATGCATTTTCCCGTTATCGGAGGCAAATTCCACTCCGGACTCTTCTTTGACAGGCAGAGCATCCATATCCGCCCGGATCATAAACACCTTTCCGGGATGTCTGCCTCCTGCCACAGCGACCAGCCCCGCCTTCCCGCATTCCTTCGGCTCATACCCCATATCGGTCAGCTGTTTTTTCACAAACCTCACTGTATCCTCCAGATCGAACCCGGTTCCCGGATGGGCGTGTAGATAGTGCCTGGCCTCTTCCATCATCTGACGGCTGTCAGCCGCTTCCTGCAAAAAATTAATATCTGTCATGGCAATTCCTCCTTTTCCTGTCACATGAAAAAGGGCAAAGAAATCCTCTCAGTCAGACCCCTTCGCCTTATCAAATCATATCAGCAAACAGCCTCTTCTGTCAAGCCGTCACGGTCAAAGAAATGAAAAAGTCATTCCGTATCCCCGCATCCGCCTTTTTTCAAAAATGATTCCGCCACAGCCAGATCCTCCGGCGTAGTTACTTTGATATTCTCATAACTTCCCCGGATCAGCTGCACCTTCCCGCCGGTCATCCGCTCCACCACCATAGCGTCATCAGTGACGCCGTCCAGATCGCCGCCTTCTGACAGCATCCGGCGGTAGGCATCATAAACAAGGCGGTAGGCAAACGCCTGGGGCGTCTGAATCATCCAGAGGCGGCTGCGGTCAGGAGTCGTCAGGGCAAATCCCTGCTCATCCGCCACCTTGATTGTATCCTTCACCGGCATGGCAATCACACAGGCCCTGTACTGCCTGGCCCCGTCTATGGCCGCCTGAATGATTTCCTCCGTCACGCAGGGACGCGCCCCATCATGAATCAGCACATAGTCGCTGCCCGCCGCGGCCTTCAGCCCCTCGTAGACGGAGTGATAACGCTCCTTTCCCCCGGGAACAATGGCTGCCACTTTCGAAAAACCGTATGCTTCCACAATCTCCCTGCGGCAGAACTCTTCCTCTCCGGCTCCTGTCACCAGAATGATCTCGTTCACGGCGCTCTTCTGAAACGCAGCCAGCGCATAGCAGATCAGAGGCCGGCCCGCCAGTTCCATGTACTGTTTCTGAATCTCGCTGCCCATGCGACTGCCCCGGCCCGCCGCAAGAACAACGGCGGTTATTTTTTCAGGCGCGCCATTCATTTTCTTCCCTTCGGTTCTTTCTTCCATCTACCGTTCTCCCAACTTCAGATAGGGCACTGCGTTCAGATCCCAGCCGCTTCTGGCCCCATTGATATATTCATAATAAGCGGCCGCGCCGATCATTGCCGCGTTATCCGTACAGAAAATGGGGGACGGATAATAAAACTGAAGTCCCGCCTTTTTACAGGCTTTTTTCATCTCCGCCCGCAGTTCGGAATTGGAGGCCACGCCGCCTGCCATCGCCACGTTCGGATATCCCAGCTCTTTGGCCGCCTGCACCGTATGGCTCACCAGCACATCGACCACCGCATACTGGAAAGAAGCTGCGAGATCCGGCACCGCAATCTCCTCGCTGGTCATCTGGGCGTGATTGATATAATTAAGAACCGCCGACTTCAGGCCGCTGAAGCTGAAATCATAGGGAGAACCGTCCACCTTGGCCCTTGGAAAATGAATGGCTTTCTTATTGCCCTCTCTGGCCGTTTTGTCTATCTTCGGCCCGCCGGGATAGCCCAGTCCCACGGCTCTGGCCACCTTGTCGAAGGCCTCTCCTGCCGCGTCGTCTCTGGTACGGCCCAGAATCTCGAACTCTCCGTAATCCTTTACCACTACCAGATGGGTATGGCCGCCGGACACCACCAGGCAGACAAAGGGAGGTTCCAGATCCGGATGCTCGATAAAATTAGCGGAAATATGCCCCTCAATATGGTGAACGCCTACCAAAGGTTTCTTTGCCGCGTAAGCAATGGCCTTGGCCTCCGCCACTCCTACCAGAAGGGCTCCCACCAGTCCGGGGCCGTAAGTAACGGCAACGGCTGTTATGTCATTCAGGGTCATTTCCGCATCTTTCAGCGCCGTCTCGATCACCGGATTGATCTTCTCGATATGCTTCCGGGAAGCGATCTCCGGCACTACGCCGCCGTACAGCGTGTGAAGGTCGATCTGAGATGAGATTACGTTGGACAACACCTGGCGGCCGTTTTTCACCACCGCAGCCGCCGTCTCATCACAGGAACTTTCAATCGCAAGAATATATACATCTTCGTCTGTCGCATGAATCTTCATTATTACCGTCTCACTCTCCGTCTGTCTTCCGCCTGCTGCCTCTCTTTAATAATGCCGCCATGTCCGCTATTCCTCCGAAAATCCCAGCTCCACGGAACGTCCGTCTCTGGCCGCCACTGTCTTCGGAAATATTTCCCGAACCTTGTCAATGAACTCCTCCGGCCGGGTCAGAGACGGGCTGTAATGAGTCAGCCACATTTCCCCGGGCTGAGCCTGCTTTGCCAGCTTCGCTGCCTCATACATGGTCATATGTTTGTAATCCCGCGCTTTCGACTCCTTGCCGTCCTCCCCGTACATGCCCTCGCAGATGAACAGATCCGCACTCTGGGCATACTCGGCGATAACCGGAACCGGACGGGTATCCGTACAGTAAGTCACCTTCAGTCCCCGTCTGGGCGGGCCAAGAACCATATCCGGCGTATAAGTGATGCCGTCTATGACTACATTTTCACCCTTCTGCAGAAAACGCCAGGCAGGCATAGGCACGTTCTGGGCCTTTGCCCTCTCCACGTCGAAACGCCCTGCCCTGGGAATGGAGATGGAGTAACCGTAGCAGACTACATTGTGATTCACCCGGAACGCATCAATCTCATAGGGGCCGATATGAAAATGCTCCCTCGGCTCAGTAAACTCCAGAAACCGCAGTTCAAAGGGCAGCTCCGGCGCTATGGTCCGCAAAGCCTCCACTACCCGTTTCAGCCCCTTAGGACCCGCCAGAAGAAGAGGCTCCGTCCGCTCCGCGTTGCCCATGGTCAGAAGCAGTCCCGGAAGACCACTGCAGTGATCGGCATGATAGTGGGTAAAACAGATAACATCAATGGGCTTGGAACTCCAGCCCTTTTCCTTTAAAGCGATCTGGGTTCCCTCCCCGCAGTCGATCAGCAGATTACTGCCATCGCAGCGGGCCATCAGGGAAGTAAGCCACCGGTACGGCAGCGGCATCATCCCTCCGGTTCCCAGAAGACACACATCAAGCATAAAAATCTCTCTTTCCTTTTTTCATAACTATATCACATGAATCGGCGGATTTCCATAGCGGTACTGAGATTTTCGGGACAAAAACACGGTTTATAAAGGATAAACCGTCAAAAAGAGGCCTGCCGATACAGCAAGCCTCCCTCTGATATCCATATACCTGTCCGTTCCATAAATGTAAGATTGATCGATTTAATATATGTTACCGGTCTGGCGGTACTCTCTCCAGACATTCTCAAAGAAATCGTCATCCTTCGGAATCGGCCTGGGGCTGCGCCAGAAAAACTCACATTCCTGTCCGTTCCACAAAACCTCCTGAATCCGGCCGCTGCCGCCTTCCCGTTCCAGGCGGTAGGTAAACTCTTCCGGCAGCTGGCTGTGAGGATGAATCCCTTCCGGATTGGTGTACAATGCGCTTCCCCGGCTGTCGCCTCCTTCTGTCAGGTAGTTAAGCATTGCCTCCAGATACACCTGCTGGCACAGAAGCATATCGCGCAGGCGGAACAGCTGAGGAAGCTGTGATGAGGAAACGATTCTGACGGCCTCGGGAAACTCCGCTCTTCTCCGTCTCACTCTCTGAAGAAGTCCCTCAATCCCCTGGCGGCTTCGGATTGCCGCGCCGAAAGTACTCATGTCCATCGCTGCCTCGTCCCACAGCCGCTGAATATTATAGGGGGCGTTCGCCTCCGCGGGTGCTTCCAGCTGTCTGCACTCCTGCAGGGCTTTCTCCAGACTGCTTCCATAGACGGCCTCGTCGGCTTCTCCCTGTCCCCGGGCCGCGATATACTGAGCCGCCCGGGCGGAACCTACCTGCCCCGCGTTCAGTGCGCTGCCGCCGGGACGATAGACGCCATGACTGGCCGCCGCCTCTCCCGCGGCAAACAGGCCCTTCACATTGGTCTGCCACCAGGCGTCGATGGCCAGACCGCCGTTATTATGCTGGGCGCAAAGTGCGATCTCCAAAGGCTCTTTCGACAGATCCACACCTTTATCCAGATAAAAATCCACTGCCGGCTGATTCATATGGCACAGCCGTTCAATAGGCGTTCCGAAGCAGGCGCCGGCCCGGTTCAAGTAGTCATAGGCCTCTTCCGAGAGAAGGCCGAAATCCAATTCTCCGCAGCAGGGATTCGTCCGGAAATCCAGATACACCTTCCGCCCCTTCTTCTGTTCCAGGTAGACCAGGATATCTATAATGGAACTGCCCTTTTCCACTTTCCGCACATCAAAAGGCCATTGGTAGCCCTTCAGGAACACATTGGTCAGAAGCTGCCCACGGTCGTCAAAGAAATCATTCAGAAATTCTCTCTCATCAGAGCCGTCGCTTTCTGTGGAGATAAAACGGGGAAGCACCTGCATATAGGTTCCCGACATGTTCCACCGGGGCCGCACGCTCGCCAGCCCATACTGCCATTCCGTCAGATTCTTGCCTCTGGCACCTGCCGCGAAGGCGGTTCCCGTAGCCCCCAGATGGCCCAGGGGATAGACGCTGTCATGGTACATTCCGGCCGGGCCGCCTGTGGCCCACACTATGTTTTTACATTTGAAAGCCACATACCGGTCTTCCGGATTCTCCGCGTTTTTGCAGTCCAGGCAGAGAAGGCCTCCGCAGGTTTCCCCGTCGCTTAAGATAGCAACGGCCAGGAACCCGTCAAACACCGGAATATCCTTTGATTCCACCGACTTCTGCAGGCACTCGGTCATCCTGCGGCTGGTGTAGGGGCCCACGCTGGTGGCCCTCCGTCTGGGATCATGGTCCGTCTTATAACCGATATACTCGCCCCACCGGTTTCTGGGAAAGGGAACTCCCAGCTCCACCAGATGAAGGAACCCCTGAACCGACAAAGCCGCCTCACAGAGGGCGATGTCTCCGTCCACACACTGTCCTTCAAAAAGAGTCTGGGCCATCTCCCGCACGCTGTCCGGATCGCCTCCCGACAGCGTCAGTTTATAGTAGGTCTGCTTGTCGCTTCCGGTATTGCGGCTGGTTCCCCGGTTGATTCCCTCGGTGACTATGGCAATATCCTTCTGTCCGTAGGAATACAGACGGTCAGCGCAGTTGTAGCCTGCGGCGCCTGTCCCAACCACCACCGTATTCAGCTGATATTCTCTCAGGGAGACATCTCCCACCCTGATTCGTCCTTCTCTCATGACCGCACCTCTCTATAATCTCTGGATATGAAAGCCTCCGTCTACATCGATATAGTTCCCCGTTGTATATAAGAAGGAATCTCCGGCCAAGGCCGAAACCGCGTTAGCGATATCCTCCGGGGTCCCCCAGCGGGCGATGGGAAACACTCCATCCGCAAACATTTTATCGTACTTTTCCTGAACCGTACTGGTCATATCAGTGGCGATCACGCCCGGACGCACCTCATTGACCAGAATCCCCTCCCTGGCCAGACGGTCGGCATAAAGAGTCGTCAGCATGGAAACGCCTGCCTTAGACACACAGTATTCACCGCGCCCGGTAGAAGAAACCACGGCGGAACAGGACGAGATATTGATGATGGAACCTCTCTTTCTGCCCTCTGCCGGCTGCCGGAGCATCTGGCGGACCACCGCCTGGGTTACGAACATATTTCCCTTTGTATTGATGCCGACGACACGGTCAAAGCTTTCTTCCGTCATCTCCAAAAGATCCGCCCGCACCTTCGGCGCGACCCCGGCATTGTTCACCAGCACATGGATTCCGCCAAAGCGTTCTACCGTCTGATCCACCAGCTTCTGCCGGTCCTCCGCGCTGCAGATATTTCCCTGAATATAGAGATATTCTACTCCCATTTTCGCCAGCCCGTCAAGATTCTCCTGATAATCCTCCTGCCGGTTCATATCCATGATCACTACATTGAATCCGTCTTCTCCCAGACGCTTCGCAATGGCGTAACCGATTCCCCGGCTTCCGCCGGTCACAATCGCCGTCTTTTTCATTTGCTTTCCTCCTCTTGATTTTCCAAAATCTGCTGTGATATACTGAATCTGTTATATACGGCTTAATACTGCTTTGCCGCGTTCCTGTTTCCCTTTTCATTGCGATTCAAAGAGGTGACTTATGGCCGAAATCGACATGTCAAACCCTTCGGTCCGGATTTTTCACCGCAAGGATGAAGTCCAGGCCTATATGCATCCGGACGTCCAGAAAAAAACGCCCCATTTCCACAACCAGTGCGAACTGATCCTCAATGTAGGGGGATGCGCTGATTTCAATATCAGCGGAACCGTGTATCACCTGGAGCCGGGACATATTCTGGTGATCAACAACCTGGAAAACCATTCCATCCTCTCTCACAGCGAAGGTTATGACCGGTACACTGCCCGTTTTTCCAATGAAATTCTGGCAAGTATGGTTCATGACCCTCTTCTGTTGTCCATCTTCAAACAGAGGATTCCCGGATTCTGCCATCAGTACATCTGTACCCCTCAGGAAACCGTCCGCTATACCCGGCTTCTGGATATTATGGTCCATGAATACCAGCTGCAGCGTCCTTACTGGGAACAGCTGATTCTATCCAAACTGACGGATATCCTGATCTATATGTACAGGACCCAGCCCAATGCTTTTCCCGGCACCCGACAGGCCAACGGCCAGGGACTTATTTACAATATCCAGAATTACATCGAATCCCATCTGGATGAAGATCTGCAGCTGGAAACGGTCGCCAATAAATTTTTCATCAGCAAATACCATTTAAGCCACAGTTTTCGTGAAATTACCGGATACGGATATAAAGAGTATGTCATCACGGCCCGCCTATCCAAAGCCAAGGATCTCCTTCTCCGCTCTTCGGAAGAAATCCAGAAAATAGGCTCCTCCGTAGGCTTCAACAGCACCTCTCATTTTATACGCAGCTTTAAGTCGATGGAGGGCATCTCCCCGCTGCAGTATCGCAACCAGGGGAAATAATCCCTCCATATAACCGGCTACTTTATTTTTTTCATAATCCTAAGGGCATTGCCGCAGTAAATCGCGTTCTTCTCTTCCGCGGATGCGGAAAGGCCTTCCACATCCCGAATGGCGCGGCGCACATACCCGAACCCATCCTCCGGATCAAAGGGCATATCGCTGGCAAATACCATGTTGGATATTCCAAACAGGTTGACGGCGCACTCGATGGCTGCCCTGCTGCCGAAGGTAGCGCAGTCCGCGTAAAATTTCCGGAATTCATCAATCTGTACCTTATCCCTGATGGGACTTTCCACCAGATACTGCTGTTCCGGCGCCGTTCTGGTGGAATAAAGCTTCAGCCCGTTTTCCAGACGGCCCTCCAGCATGGGGAGCATGGCCCCGGCGTGGTGCAGCACGATACTCAATCGGGGACAGCGCTGGAAGATGCCGGAATACACCAGCCGGGAGGCGGCCATTGTCGTCTCAACCGGCCACATCATGGTCCACCAGAGTTCATATCTCTCCATCTCTTCATTCCGATAATAGGGCTGCTTCGCCGTTCTCTGGGGATGAATCCACAATACGCTGTCCAGATCGTTCAGCGTCCTGTAAAGCTGATAGAAATCTTCCCCATCTACCGGACGGCCGTCCTGGTTGGTAAAGATCTGACCGCCGGCGGCACCTAACTGGGTAATGGCGTACTCCGCCTCCCGGCATGCCTTGTCCATGTCATCCAGAGGCAGCACAGCCACGAAGCTTGGAAATTTGTCCGGATATTTCTGACATATATTATAAAAAGTCTCATTGGCAAACCGGGCCAGTTCTGCCGTGTGCTCCGCCGGAACCAGCTGTTCCACATTCGGGCTGACAATACAGGGAATCTGCTGATAGCCCTCAAACTCCTCCATCTTCTTCAGCCGGTAATCCAGATCGGCCATGGCCCGCATTTTCCGCGCCCGGTTCATCATGTGGGCGTTTCCGCCGAGGGCTGTGATCTTGTCATAAAACTCCGGCGGAAGATAGTGGTTAAACATATCGATGATTCTAGGCATGAGCGGCACCTCCCAGGCTTGTCTTGAAAATCAGTTTTTCTAAAAGGAATGCCAGGACGGCGCAGACGACACCTGCCGCATCAGTAAAAGTTCCCGGTATCAGCATCAGAAGGGCTGCCGCCATCATGAGAATTCTCGTCACACTCCCCCAGCAGCGGAACATATATCCCTCTACCGCCGCAGTCAGACAGAAAATCCCAAGAGTCGCTGTCAGAACCGCTATCACCACTTCCGCCGCGCCGCCCATCAGCAGGATAGCCGGACTCAGCAGGAAGATAAAGGGGATGATATACGCCACCAGTCCCATGCGGAACGCCCTAAAGCCGGTTTTATTGGGATCGGACTTGGCTATGGCCGCGGCCGTGTAGGCGGTGATCGCCACGGGAGGCGTCAGGGCGCCGATACACGCAAAGAGGAAGATAAACATATGGGCAGACAGGGCTGTCGCTCCCATTTCCGTCAAGGGCCTTACCAGCACCGTAGCCAAAATGACATACGTAGGTGTGGGAGGCATGCCGCAGCCCAGTACAATGGTGATCAGCGCGGTCAGAACGGCAGCTATAAAGATATTGCCTCCGGAAATGCTGACCAGGGTATAGCTGAGCTTGGTGGCCAGACCGGTCATACTGATGACGCCCACGATGATTCCCGCCGCCGCGCAGGAGATCACGATGTTGGATACACCCTTGACTCCGCTTTCCAGCGCATCTAGGAAGGAGGACAGGGTAGGCCGGGTCTCTTTCTTGACAAAGGCCACCAGCAGAACGGCAATGGTTCCGTAAAACGCTGATTTCATGGGACTCCATCCCATCAGGATCACCGCGATCACGAATATGATGGGCAGTCCCAGCTGTCCTCTCTCCAGCATGATTTTCTTCACACTGGGAAGCTGGTCCTTGGGCAGGCCGACCAGTCCGTTTTTCACCGCGATGGAATCCACCACCAGCATCAGGGACAGATAGTACAGGCAGGCCGGAACAATGGCGGCTTTTGCCACTTCTATGTAGGGGATTCCCAGAAACTCCGCCATCATAAAGGCCGCCGCTCCCATGATGGGAGGCGTAAACATGCCTCCTGTAGAGGCCACAGCCTCCACGGCTCCCGCTTCATAGTCCTTATATCCGGTCCTCTTCATCAGGGGAATGGTAAATGCGCCTGTCGTCACCACATTAGCCGCCGGCGAACCGGAGATCATACCCATAAGGGCGCTGGAGGCAATGCTCGTCTTGGCCGGACCGCCGCGGAATCTTCCGGTTCCCGCGTAAGCCAGGTCCACAAACCACTGGCCCGCGCCGAACCGTTCCAGGAAAGAGCCGAAGATCACAAAGCTGATAATGTAGGTGGCGGCAATTCCTGCCGGCACGCCGAATATGCTTCCTGTGGAAACATACATGAAGTTGGCTGTCCTGGCCCAGGTTTCCCCTCTGTGGGCAAGAATGGACGGAAGATATGGTCCTGCCGCCGTGTAGATTAGAAACACGATGCAGGTAATCACCAGCGGCCAGCCCGTGGCTTTATAGGTAGCGATCAGCAGCAGTACGATCATAACCGTCGCCATGATCACGTCCGGCATGGGAACCGCTCCCACCTTGCTGATCCGGTCGCTCCAGATTGCCATAATGTAGATTCCCGCCGCCGTAAAACCCAGCGCCAGCGCCCAGTCCAAAATGCGGGTAAAGGCCGTCTGCTCCTTTTTCCATTTCAGCGGCTTCCGCAAAAAGATGGTGAATCCGCAGATGGTTACCAGCAGAGCTCTCTGGGTCATTTCCGAGAAAGAGCCGAAACCGGCTGTATAGAGATAGATCAGCGCCGTTATAATATAAAGCGCCCTGCACAGATTCACACGAATCTTATCATCCAGTTCTTTCATATGCCTCTCCCTTCCTCACAGCTTCGCTGTATTCCTTTCATACGCCTGTATCATTGATCTGCCCCGCCTTGCGGGCGGATACTTATTTCGCTCCCACTTCCGTGAAGTACCGATCCGCGCCCGGATGCAGGGGGATGGATGTTCTCACTGCGCCTTCCAGAGAAACTCCGGCAGCCGCCGGGTGAGAATTTTTGATGGTATCCACGTTCTCAAAGAGGGCTTTTGTCATCTCATAAACTACATCTTCAGGCAGATCGGCACGTACGATCACCATATTAGTAATATACATGGTATCGGTATCAGAAGGATTATTGTCGTACATGGAGGCTGCCAGGGTTCCGTAACCAAAATAGGCGTACTCGTCACACAAAGTCTGGGCCACAGCTTCGTCAACCGGAATCAGGCGATATGCCTTGCCGGAAGCCGCCAGTTCCTGAATAGCGGAGGAAGGGGCCGCTGCCTGCACCACTACGGCATCACAGTTGCCGTCGGTCAGCTGACTGATTCCATCGTCATAGGAAAGATAAGTAGCATTTACGTCCTCAATGGAGAAACCGCAGGCATTCCAGATAGTCTGAGCCACACTGATGGCTCCGTTTCCTGCCGGGCCCATGCAGACCTTTTTGCCTACCAGATCGTTCATCGTCTGAATGGGGCTGTCGTCCAGAACTACCACCTGGAAGTATCCCTTGGACAGACCTCCGAACAGGGCGTTTACATTCTCATAGGGAGTCCCTTCATAATCTCCTGTCCCTTCATACGCCTCCTGCGCGGAGTTGCCCATGGTGATTCCCATGTCGATGGTTCCCTCCTGCACCAGCTGCAGATTTTCCAAAGCGCCTCCTGTTACCTGTGCGGAAGCCTCCACTCCCAGGTTATTGGTCAGAATCTCCGCCATGGAAACGCCAATGGGATAAAACGCCGCGCCGGTCGCTCCGGTCCCCACTGTCACAAATTTAGGCAGTTCCACATCGGTCGCCGGAGCTTCCGCTGCTCCTGCTTCCGCAGAGGCTGTCTCTGCTGCCGGCGTCTCTGCGGCTGTCGTCCCTGCGTCTGTCGTCCCTGCCTCCGTCGTCGTCTGTCCGCTCTGAGAACTGCTGCTTGAACCACAAGCGGTCATCGAAACCGCCAATGCTGCCATACAAAGCATCGCCATCGTCTTTTTCATAGTATTTTCCTCACCTTTCTTTTTATTGAGAGCGTCTTCTCTCTTTATCGTGTTTTTATTATATTTACTTGATTTTTATTTGTAAATAAAACACGGGTTTATTGACAACAATCTTATATCCAATAGCAAGAAATGTATATTTTATAGCCGTAGTGGGGACGGCCGCGGAAAAACGCTGTATTTTAACGTCCGGCATCCAAACGATGCGACAAAAAACGGGGCCTATGCCGCGGCCCCGCTCTTTATCCGATTTCATCAGTATGCATTTTTTGCATTTAAATTTCAGCCAAATATTCTTTATAATATTTCAGGTAGTTTTGTGAGTCCCGAACCACACAGCCGGTGGGTTTCCCTGCCCGGATCAGATCGCCGCACTTGCCGCAGGCGACGCAGGTTTTCTTCGGATCGATGCGGCCTTCCTCGATAATCTGTTTCGCAAAGTCCGGATCCGCAAAGGACATCCGTCCGAACAGCATGGCGTCGCAAAGTCCTTCCTCAATGGCTCCCACCGAAAAAAGATCGGAATACTGGCGCAGATAGGAAGGTCCGGAAGCTGAAATCACCATATCCGGCACCGCCCTTTTCACCTGTCCGATTCCATTGATCATCCGGGCAATTCCATACAGCGGATGCTCCTCCGGCACATATTTCCCGCCGTCAAAGGGCCTGGTTACATGGGTGGTCACATAGGGATTTCCCATGGTCAGGTTCACCATGCCGAGGCCATACCGGTCATGAAGTTCACCGATCAGCCGTACCGGCTCCGTCAGATCCGGCTCCGCTCCCTCGCCCCTGGCGCCGAACCTGCCGGCTTCAAAGGGCGTCCCGCTGTTTACGCCGAAACCGTAAGGCCAGGCGTAACCGTCGAAAATTCCGATTCGGGCAGTCACCTGAAATGTATCGTTCTCCCATGCTTTTGCCGCAAGAATTCCATTTTTCAGAAGGCGGGTCCGATTCTCGTAGCTTCCGCCGTAAAGTCCCGGCCGGTTATACGCGGATGACAGTTCCGCCAGGAGATATCCGTGGCAGGACTTAATATCGATGGCGTCAAATCCCGCTTCCCTGGCCAGACGGGCCGCCTGTCCAAACTTTTCTTCCAGCGACTTCAGATAATCATCGCTGACAATGCAGGAATCATCAGCCGGACGCAGCTTTTCATATTCCGGATGGCGGTACGCTATCATGGGCGCCGGCTTTCCGCCTGGATTGGAATATCTCCCGCTGTGATTGGCCTGCATGATCAGATAGGGCTCAAATCCATTGGCCTTTCTCCCGGCCTCTTTAACGGCCGCCGTAAATGCTTTGTACGCTTCCAGATTTTCCTCTGTCAGCATCAGCTGATGAGCGCTGGACCGCCCCTCCGGGACGATGGCGATGGCCTCAAACCAGATGACCGCGCTCTCCCCTACGGCCTCCCTCACATACCGCCGGGTAGTCAGCTCCGACGGGGAACCGTCCGGAAGGGAATCGGCTCCCTCCATGGGCGCAATGCCCATCCGGTTCGCCAGCGTTACATTTCCCACCTTCAGCGGCTGCGTCAATACCGACGTATCCTTTCCAAAAGGAATGTGTACGCCCAGCTCCGCGGCTTTCGCCTGAATTGCCTCCACGCTCCTGTAATGGAATTTCTCATGTACCATAGTGTTCCCGCCTTTCTTTATGATTTGACTCCGGTATTTATTTTGTATATAATACAGATACCCGGTCATTGATCTTACGTTCTCATGAGGAAAATGGCGGCATTTTTTACCTGCCTCTTACATGAAAGGAGAAGCTATGCTCTGCACTCATATTCCTGCCATCAGCTGTTTTTTCTCCGGCACCGCGGAGTCCGCTCATGTCTCTCCTACCGCTCACTTCGAGTATCAGATGATTCTCGTCACCGGCGGCAGGGCCCGGCTGATCATCAATCAGAAGACCTATGCCCTGACGGCCGGATCCCTGATCTTCATCAGCCGCCTGGAAGCCCACCGCTTCATCATTGACGAAATTCCCTACACCAGATACGTCACTTCCATATCCAGCGAACTGATCATGTCCGGAATAAAGGAGCCCGAGCTGATCTCCATCTTTATCCAGCATCCCCTGGACTTCTGCCACGTAATCACCCTGGAGGATTCCGTTTATGAGACTCTGCTTCCCTGTTTCGCAGCGCTGGAGCAGGAATATCAGGCACAGAAGCAGTTCTTTACTGCCCGCAGCACCGGACTGGTCACAGCAATTCTGATCAGCCTGTATCGGGCTCATCCGGAATGCTTTCCTATCCGGACGCCTGGCGGAATCGCCTCGTCCGTGCTGAGCGCCCAGCACTATATCAGCGAACACTTTAACCGAAAACTCACGATTCAGGAAACCGCCGAGGCTGCTTTTATCAGCAGTCACGCCCTGTCTCTGGCTTTCAAAGATGTCACCGGCATTACATTCAAAGAATACCTGCTCCTCTTTCGTGTCACGGAGGCCAAAAAACTGCTTGCCGCTACCGACCTTCCGATTGAGGAGATCGCCTGCAGAGTGGGCTACATCAATGTCAACAATTTCATCAAGATTTTCAGGGATCGGGAACAGCTTACGCCTCTTCAGTACCGCAAACAGTTTTCCTCTTCGAACCTGTCTCTATCTTAACACGGAACTTCCGGCGGGAACACTATTTTATCTTACTAAAAATATGCTTTTTATTACAATTCCTATCACAGAAGCTCCGTGCTTTCCTCGATTTCCACAGGAATCCGCAGATTGCGGACAATCTGATCATAACAGTCCTCGCACAGATCCATATGGTGAACCTCTCCATCCTTCTCCGAGAAAAAATCCCAGGCGTGGTCCAGGCGAAGGACTCCCTCCCGAAGGATCCCATCCTTTACAATCAGCTTTTTGCCGCAGCCGTTGCAGATTACCGTCTCCAAATCCCCATTGCGTGTGTACTTCCTCATCTTACTCTCACCTTTCTTTTATCCTTGTTTCCCGCAGACAGATTTCCTCTTTTCCTTTAATATGCCGCGACACGGGCCGACAAAGCCGCCGCGCTGCGGCCGGACTTGGCCGCTCAAACCTCATATTCCGCCCGCGCCATAAAGAAAAGGATACCTGTCTCTCACAGATACCCTTACATTATAAATCGTTTCCTGTCGAATTTTAAGTGGTAAATGTTTCATGCTTTCCGCCGCCACATGATGACTCCATCCTCCGTGGGATTCCGATAATACTCTTTTCTCCGTCCTTCCTCCGCAAATCCAAAGGATTCATACAGTTTCCGGGCCGCCGTGTTGCTCTCGCGAACCTCCAGGGTAATATCCCCCACCCCTTCCAGGCTGGCAGCTTCTTCCATCTTCTCCATCAGTTCCCTGCCGACGCCCTGCCTGCGGAACCGGCTGTCCACGGCAATACGCTCAATCTCGCCTTCCCCGGCAATGATTCTCAGATTCGCGTAACCGCAGATCTGACCATCGGACTCTGCCGCAAAAAAGCGGTCATACGGTCCCTTTAATCCCTCTTCCAGCAGTTTCATGGACCAAGGGTCGGAAAAGCACTGCCTTTCCAGCTGCCATACAGATTCCAGGTCGGCGGCCGTCATGGGACGGATGGATACGGTTTCCGGGACTGAATCCTTCCGATCTGAATCTTTCATTACGCTGTCCTTGTACCTCCATTCCGCTCCTCGGACACAGCCGTCTTCATCTGCTCTTCCCTCTCACGTTCCGCCTGGGATTTCCTCAGATAATTCACGTTAAATTCCGCCGCCGTCACGGTTCTGCCCCGCTTCACATATTCCAGCCCCAGGGCTGCCACCGACGACGCCCGCTGACAGCTGTTCTGGGCCGGCGCAAAGGAAAACGGCGCTTCCATATGCTCCCGAATCTGCTTTTCATACACCGGCACGCCGTCGCCAAGAAATGTAACCGGCTGTCCCAGTCTGTTCAGCGTTCCGACCAGTTCCAGAATATCCATGGCGCACTGGTCCAGGACAATCTCCGGCATGCGGATACCGGCCGTCTCCGCCGGAACTCCGCAGTCTGTCTCTGCCGGAGCTCCACAGTCTGTTTCAGCCGGCACCTTATACTCTGCCTCAGCCAAAGCGCTGCGGCCTGTCACCCGGTACACTCCTGTATACACCTGACTCCGCCGGGCATCCATGATGGGACACACCAGATCCGCGCTGCCCCACAGGTTGCAGGCCAGCGCCTCCAGGGTAGGCACCTCCACCAGCGGCTTGCCGAGGGCCAGTCCCAGCCCTTTGGCTGTAGCCGCCCCGATGCGGAGACCGGTAAAGGAACCGGGGCCTGCGGCTGCTGCAATGGCATCCAGTTCCCCCAAATCCATGCCCAGAACATTCATCATCTGCTCCAGCATAGGCAGAAGCGTCTGGGAATGGGTCTTCTTATAATTCACCGTAAATTCCGCCGTCAGCACGTTATCTGTCACAACCGCCACAGACGCCGTCAGCGATGAACTGTCGATTCCTAATATTTTCATGAATCCTCCGTCACATTTCTATTGAAATCTTCCGATAATCCAATCCCTTATCCAGGTTCTTCTCAATCTTCACCCGGACAGCCTCCTCCGGCAGAATTTCCCGGATCAATTCCGACCACTCGATCAGGCATACGCCGTCTCCGTAAAAATAATCCTCATAGCCGACCTCGTCCATCTCCTCCACGTCCCCGATCCGGTACACGTCAAAATGATAAAAAGGCAGGCGGCCCCCTTCATACTGCTGAATAATCGTAAATGTCGGGCTGTTCACCGGTTCCGCGATTCCCAGCCCTGCCGCGAATCCCTGGGCGAAGACTGTCTTTCCTGCGCCCAGATCTCCATCCAGACAGTAGACCTGGCCGGCCGCGGCCTTTTCTCCCATGAAACGGCCAAGCTCATAGGTCTCCTGATGAGACCGGGTCTCCAGAATCCGGCTCCCGGGATGGCCTTTCAAATAGTCTGTCACAGCCGTTTGCACCTCTCTTCAGGCAGATGGCCTTTTAAATATTCCGTCAGTTCCTGTCTGCGGTCTCCCACAACACGGTCCGGCAGAAGATAAGCATGAATCCGGTCCGTGTAGATGATCAGTTCTCCCGGAATATGCTTTGCCTGGCTGACCCGGTCCCACTCCAGCTCCAGCTGTTCTTCCGCCTGCTCGATCAGCAGTCCTTCCTCGCGGAATGTAATGACAAGAGGCTCCCGGACAGCTCTGCTCATGGACTGCCGCCTGGCTTTCAAAAGAAGAAGAGAGGGCTGAATCACGGAAAACATACAGGCGCATACCACCAGCAGAAACCGCTGAGGCAGCAGAAGGTCTTCCCCCTGGAAAAACAGCAGATAAATCGGCACCACTGTAAACAGCAGGTTGAACACGCCCATATAGCTTTTGTTGGCATGGTACATGGAAAACCTCCACAGATCCCCTGTCTCCATGCGGACATGGAATTTCAGTTCTTTCTTCTCACTCATGCGCTATTCTCCTCCATTGTGCCGGCATCTTTTTTCCGAAAGCCATGCTACATTTTCCCTTATCCTACCGGAAACCACGTAGTCTTTTTCTCTGTCTTGCCGGAATCCGCGCCGTGCTTTTCCTCCGCTCCGCTGGAAATCATGCCGCTTTCTTCTCACAATTTCATGGTCAGGGCAATCCGCTTCTTCGCCAGATCCACGCTCAGCACCTTTACTTCCACGATGTCGCCGACGCTGACCACTTCCATCGGATGTTTGATATACTTGTCCGACATCTGGGAAATGTGGACAAGGCCGTCCTGGTGGACGCCGATATCCACGAAAGCCCCGAAATCAATGACATTGCGGACCGTTCCCTTGAGAACCATACCCGGCGTCAGATCCTTCATCTCCAGAATATCGCTTCTGAGAATGGGCTTGGGCATCTCATCTCTGGGATCTCTGGCCGGTTTCTCCAGTTCCTTAACAATATCCCGCAGGGTCATCTCGCCAATCTCCAGTTCCTGAGCCAGCTTTTTGTAATCCGACACTTTCCGGCTGATACCGGGAAGGCCGCCTTTCACAATATCTTCCGGCTGATAGCCAAGCCGCTTCAAAAGCTGCTCGGCCGCTCCGTAGCTTTCCGGATGAACCGAGGTGGCATCCAGAGGATTCTTTCCTCCCTGAATCCGCATGAATCCGGCGCACTGCTCATAGGCCTTGGGACCAAGCTTGGCCACCTTAAGAAGCTGGGCACGGCTTCGGAAAGCGCCATTCTCCTCCCGGTAAGCCACAATGTTCTTTGCCAGCGCCTTGCTGATGCCGGACACATACTCCAGAAGCGGAGCAGACGCCGTATTCAGATCTACGCCTACCCTGTTCACGCAGTCTTCCACCACCGCCTGAAGGGCCGTACTCAGCTTTTTCTGATTCATATCGTGCTGATACTGTCCCACGCCGATAGATCTGGGATCGATCTTTACCAGCTCCGCCAGCGGGTCCTGGAGCCGACGGGCAATGGAAGCGGCGCTTCGCTGTCCCACATCAAACTGAGGGAATTCCTCTGTCGCCAGCTTGCTGGCAGAGTACACGGAAGCTCCGGCCTCATTGACGATCACGTACTGAACCTTCTCCGGAATTTCTTTTAAGAATTCTACAATCACCTGCTCCGACTCCCGGGATGCTGTGCCGTTGCCCACGGAAATCAGGGTGATATGATATTTTTTAATCAGTTTCTTCAGGGTCTCCTTCGCCTCACGGACTTTAAACTGAGGGGCGGTCGGATAAATCACCACCGTATCCAGCACCTTGCCGGTGGCATCCACTACCGCCAGTTTGCAGCCGGTCCGAAAGGCCGGATCCCAGCCAAGGACCACGTTTCCTACAATCGGCGGCTGCATCAGAAGCTGTTCCAGATTCCTGCCGAAGACCTTGATAGCGCCGTCCTCCGCCTTCTCCGTCAGATCATTGCGGATCTCACGTTCAATGGAAGGCGCGATCAGGCGGCTGTAGCTGTCCGCCGCCACATCCTTAAGAACAGGCGTGGTGTAAGGGTTGTCCCGGATGATCACCTGTTTCTCCAGGTAACGGAGAATCTGCTCTTCCGGAGCTGTAATCTTCACTGTCAGGAATTTCTCTTCCTCGCCCCGGTTCAGAGCCAGAATCCTGTGGCCGGCCGCTTTCCGTATGGTTTCCTCATACTGATAGTACATCTCATAGACCGACTCCGCCTTGGGATCCTTCGCCTCAGACTGAATGGTTCCCTGGTTCATGGTCGTATTGCGGATGTAGGTCCGGTAATCCGCCTCGTCGGAAATCCGCTCCGCCAGAATATCCTTTGCCCCGGCAATCGCCTCTTCCGCGGACGCCACGCCTTTCTCCTCCGATATGTAGGCTGCCGCCAGTATCTCCAGCGGTTCCTTCGTCATCTGGAGGGCAATGGCATCTGCCAGGGGGCCCAGGCCTTTCTCCTGAGCAATGGTGGCCCTGGTTCTTCTCTTGGGGCGGTATGGCCGGTACAGGTCTTCCACCGCCACCAGAGTCATCGCTTCTTTGATCTGCTGTTCCAGTTCCGGGGTCAGCTTTCCCTGCTCCCCTATGCTGGACAGCACCTGCTCTTTTTTCTCCTCCAGATTGCGGAGATACCGAAGACGCTCATCCAGATTTCTCAGCACCTGATCGTCCAGGGACCCCGTCACATCCTTCCGGTAACGGGCAATAAAAGGAATGGTATTCCCCTCGTCAATCAGCTTTACCGCCGCCTCCGCCTGTCCGCGTCCGATCTTAAGCTCTTCCTGCAATACTTTGATAATATCCATAAATCTCTCCTGCCGGCGGCACGCTACGGCTGCCGCCGCTGATCACAAATGAACTGTAACAATCATTATATAGCGAATCCTCCGTTGCGTCTAGACAGTAAAAAAAATTTGTGATAGGATTATAGCAGTAAAATAATACGGAGGATGACAGTATGGACGATTACAAAGAACCGGAGCAGAACCCGGATAACCAGAATACAGACAGCAATCCCAACGGCAGATCTCCCCAGCCCCAGGACAGTTCCGGCTGGCAGCAGCCCCAGCCTCAGGACAACCCCGGCTGGCAGAACCCTCAGCCCCAGGACAACCCCGGCTGGCAGCAGCCTCAGCCCCAGGATAACCCCGGCTGGCAGAACCCTCAGAATGGGCCTTGGCAGGGCTGGCAGAATCCCCAGAACGGTCCGCAGAATAACTGGCAGCAGAACCAATACCAGCAGAGCGGACCCCAAAACAGCTGGCAGCAGAACCAATACCAGCAGAACGGGACTCCCCAGGGCTGGCAGCAAAACCAATACCAACAGTACAATCATCCAAAGGAGTCCAACGGCCTGGCACTGGCTTCCATGATCGTTGGAATCCTGGCACTGATCAGCTGCTGCTGCAGTCCATTGGTTCAGTTCCCGCTGGCTGTCACAGCCATCGTACTGATGATTCTGTCAAAAAAGGGCAGGCCATTAAGCGGATTCGCCGTGGCCGGATTGATCATGGCTATTTTCGCCATTCTCATGAGCATCGCCATGACTCTGCTGATCGGCCTTTTCAACAGTCCGGAATACCGGAAGATCTTAAGCAGTCCGGAATACCAGAAAATATACGAAGACATCTACGAGGACATTTACGATTCCCAGAATGATTCTCAGAATCAATAATACCGAATATGACAAAGCGGCTGCTCCAGAAAAGAGTTCAGCCGCTTTTGTTTACGCGGGAAAGCATACCCGCAGCATACTTTCCACGTTTTCTTCAGTACAGGTTTTCCGACAAAAGATCGATTCCCCGGGCAACCAGCATGTAATTTTTGAAAATCCAGTTGACCAGCACGATTACCGTCCCGAGAATTACCTCTTTCTCATACCGCCTCATAGGAAGGGGAGGGGAAAACGCGCCAGAGCAACACACGCTCTCATCGGCCTGTTTAGTCTTCCGCTCAGTCCTTCCGCCACGCCGATATTCCATTTTCACCCTTAACCGGCAGATAAGCTCTGTCCCCAGAACCAAAGCCATATAAAGAACCAGCGGATGGTACTGGACGCTTTTTAATATCTGGCCGTGAAGGAGATACCAGACAGCCCTGGTCCCTCCGCAGCCGGGGCAGTAAAGTCCGGTCAGAAGATGAAACAGGCAGGGGATTCCTCCTCCCTGCCTGATTATATTCCACACAGTCCGCAGCCTGATCATTATCCGCACCCCTCAGGCCTCTGCATGGATAACCTGAATGATCCTGTCGCCGGACTGGGCCAGCATCTCCGAAAGCCGGCCCCTGGCCTGCTCAAAAGCGCTCTTCTCCATGGGCTCTGTAAGCACCGCGAATTCATTAAGTCCTTCCAGAAGAGCAATTCTGCACTCGCCCAGATAGTGTTCCGCCGCATGATGCAGCTCCTCAAACTTACCGGATATGCGGAGGAAATATCGGTAAACAGAATTGTCCGACGGCTGAACCTTTAGTTTCTCATCACTCCATCCCATAGACACATGACAATTCAGGTTCTGGGCTTCCTCAATCATATCCGCAACCACCGCGCTGGCCGTGGGAAGCTTGCCCGCTCCGCTGCCGTAATACATACTGGTACCGAGCATGTTGCCTTTTATCAGAACCGCATTATACACGTCATTGACGCCATACAGGGGGTTGTCCTTGCCTACCATAAGAGGCGCTACCCATACCATCGCGTCCTTTCCCTGAACCTGGCTGGAACCTACCAGCTTCACCGACAATCCCAGCGCATCCGCATACCGCAGATCCTCCGCGCAGATCTCTGTGATTCCCTCTGTGGGGATCTCCTGGTAATCCACCTCCCGGCCCGTGGCAAGGGCAGTCAGAATAGCGATCTTCCGGCAGGTGTCATAACCCTCTACGTCCGCCTCCGGATTCTGTTCCGCATAGCCCAGGGCCTGTGCCTCCTTTAATGCCTCCTTAAAAGACCAGCCCTCCTGATCCATCTTCGTCAGTATGTAATTGGTAGTGCCGTTCAGAATTCCTGTAATCTCCTGAATCTTATCTCCGGCCATGGCCCGATACATAGTGCGGATAACAGGGATTCCGCCGCCTACGCTGGCTTCAAACTGAAAATTCACACCCTTCTCCCTGGCAATGGCAAGAAGCTCCGTACCATAAGCCGCCACCAGGGCCTTGTTGGAAGTAGACACATGCTTTCCCGCCAGCAGGCAGGCCTTTACAAAGGGGTAGGACGGGTTCAGTCCGCCCATGGTCTCCACTACCAGCTGAACCTCCGGATCTTTCTCGATCACAGAAAAATCATGGATCACTTTATCCTCCACCGGCGTGCCGGGAAAATCCCGGAGATCCAGCACATATTTCACCTCAATCGGCTGCCCTGCAGCAGCCGCTATCTTATCCTTATTCTTCTCAAGAACTTCAAAGACACCGGAACCGATGGTTCCGTATCCCATAATTGCCGCATAAATCATATCTCTACTCCCTAGCTAATATTTTCACGGAATGTATGCCTTCCATACTCTCAATATCTTCCACCATGCGTGACACATCCTCTGTGTCCGTCCGCACCTCCACGCTCAGGGTAAGCGTAGCCACGCCATTGACGGGAATACTCTGATGAATCGTCAGGATATTGGCCTTATAGTCGGCTACAATATGCAAAAGGTCAGACAATAACCCCTGCACATCATCCATGATGGTCACAAAGGTCACTGTCTTACCTTTCGAATTGTCGTAAAACGGAAAAATATCATCCTTGTACTTATAAAAGGAACTGCGGCTGATGCCCACAACCGCCGCAGCCTCCTGTACCGTCATCACTTTCTCAGACTCCAGAAGCCTCTTGGCCTCCACCACCTTCAGAAGTACTTCCGGCACTGCTTTTTTCGTCACTACAAAATATTTATTCTTCTCTGCCATGAACGTCTCCTCTGTGCGCATACCATGCACATCTGTGCTCATGGGAAAGATATTACCACAATCATTCCATCGATGCAACTATTTTTTTCCGTTCAGCCGGCTCCATCTCAGATACGCGCTGATAAACGGATCGATGCCGCCATCCAGCACCGCGTTCACATTGCCGCTTTCCTCGTTGGTTCTGTGATCCTTCACCATGGTATAGGGCTGAAGCACATAGGAACGGATCTGGCTGCCCCAAGCAATATCCGCCACGTCGCCGCGAATATCCGACAGATTAGCCGCGTTCTCCTGCTGCTTCAGGATAAACAGCTTGGCCTTCAGCATCTGCATGGCCTTGTCCTTGTTCTGAAACTGGGACCGCTCATTCTGGCACTGCACCACCACGCCCGTCGGGATATGGGTGATACGCACTGCCGAGGAAGTCTTGTTGATGTGCTGACCGCCGGCTCCGCTGGAACGGTAGGTATCGATCCGCAGATCGTCCGGATTGATATCCACATCCAGATCCTCCTCAATATCCGGCATCACATCGCAGGATACGAAAGAGGTCTGCCGTTTTCCTGCCGCGTTGAAGGGCGAGATACGAACCAGGCGGTGAACCCCGTGCTCCGATTTCAGGTAGCCGTAGGCGTTCTCACCGTTGATCTGAATGGTGACGGACTTAATCCCGGCTTCTTCACCATCCAGGAAATCCAGAACTTCCGTGGAATAGCCCTTTTTGTCCGCCCAACGGCAGTACATCCGGTACAGCATGCTGCACCAGTCGCAGGATTCTGTGCCGCCGGCTCCCGCGTTCAGGCGGAGGATTGCGTTATTGTTGTCATAAGGACCGGAAAGCAGAGTCCCGATCCGCAGTTCTTCAAGTTTCTCCTGGAATTCATCCAGCATGGACTGAATCTCAGGAATCACCTCAGGGTCGTTTTCCTCATAGCCCATCTCGATCAGCACCTCGATATCCTCGTACTGACGTTCCAGGCTGCGGAAGCCTTCCACCGTATCCTTCAGATTCTTGGCTTCTTTCATCAGTTTCGTGGACCGGTCCGGATCGTCCCAGAATCCCGGTTCCTCCATGGAGCGGTCCAGCTCCGCGATTCGCTTTACCTTGTTATCCAGGTCAAAGTGAATCCCTCACTTCCACTAATGGTTTCTGAAATGTTGATAACGTATACTTAAACTGGTCAAGCTCAACCACTGTGTCACCTTCTTTCTGTCTGTGCGAAACTCATTGCTTCTTCTGCTTTCCCAATGGGATATCCGGGAACACGGCCCGATGAAAGCACGGGGCCGGCGCGATTACGGGAATCCCCGCTTAACTTTTCGGACGGTTTTCAGGCCGGTTTCCGCCCATGGCACTGCTTGAATTTCTTTCCGCTTCCGCAGGGACAGGGATCGTTAGGATAGATCTTCTTCACTTCCTTGCGGATGGGAGCCCTAGCCACGCTGTCGTCCCGGTTGGTTCCGGTCACCTTGGCCGCCGGCTCACGCTCCACCTTCTGTTCTACCCGGATATGGAACAGAATCCGCACCGTGTCTTCCTTCACCGCCGCCGTCATGCCGTCGAACATCTCGTAGGCGCTCATCTTGTACTCCACAAGAGGATCTTTCTGGCCGTAGGCCTGAAGCCCGATGCCCTGGCGGAGCTGATCCATATCATCGATATGGGACATCCATTTATTGTCAATGACCTTCAGAAGGACCACACGCTCAATCTCACGAATCTGCTCCGCATCCGGAAACTCCGCCTCCTTGGCCTCGTACAGCTTGATGGCCTCCTCCTTCAGCATGTGGATCAGTTCTTTTCTCTTAAGGCCCTGCTTCTGAACTTCATCCAGATTCACCGGCGTCAGAGGTATAATGGGCAGAAGAAGAGAATTCAATTCTCCCAGATCCCAGTTATCCGAACCGGCGTCCTCCGGAATCGCCATATCCACGGCGTGCTCTACGATGTCCGTCACCATCTTCAGGATCACATCTCGCATGTTATCGCCGTCAAGAACCCGGCGGCGCTCCGCGTAAATCACTTCGCGCTGCTCATTCATGACCTCATCATACTTCAGCAGGTTCTCACGGATGCCATAGTTGTTGTTCTCAATCTTCTTCTGGGCCTTCTCGATGGCGCTGGACAGCATCTTGTGCTCGATCTGCTCGCCCTCCGGCACACCCAGGGCGTTGAACATGCTCATGAGACGTTCAGAGCCAAACAGTCTCATCAAATCGTCTTCCAGCGAGATGTAGAACCTGGACTCACCCGGATCTCCCTGACGTCCGGAACGGCCCCGCAGCTGGTTGTCAATACGGCGTGCCTCATGGCGCTCCGTACCGATGACCCGCAGGCCGCCTGCCGCCCTGGACTCATCATCCAGCTTGATATCCGTACCACGGCCAGCCATGTTGGTGGCAATGGTGACCGCGCCGTGAAGTCCGGCGTCCGCCACGATCTCCGCCTCCAGTTCATGGAACTTGGCGTTCAGCACTTTGTGTGGAATCCCCCTGCGGTTCAGCATCTTGCTGAGCATCTCGGAGGTCTCAATGGTGATGGTGCCTACCAGAACCGGTTGCCCCTTAGCGTGTGCCATCTCCACCTCATCCACCACGGCTTTGAATTTCTCTTTCTTGGTCTTATAAACCGCATCGTCATGGTCCACGCGGATCACCGGCTTGTTAGTGGGAATCTCGATGGCGTCCATGCTGTAGGTGTTGCGGAACTCCTTCTCTTCCGTCAGCGCCGTACCGGTCATGCCTGCCTTCTTGCGGAATTTGTTGAAGAAATTCTGGAAGGTAATGGTAGCCAGGGTCTTGCTCTCGCGGCGGACATTGACGTGTTCCTTGGCCTCGATTGCCTGATGCAGGCCGTCGGAATAACGGCGGCCCGGCATAATACGTCCGGTAAACTCGTCCACGATCAGGACTTCGTCGTCCTTGACCACATAATCCTTGTCACGGTGCATCAGATTATTGGCGCGGAGGGCCAGGATAATATTGTGCTGAATCTCCAGATTCTCCGGATCGGCCAGGTTGTCAATATGGAAGAATTCCTCCACCTTCCGGACGCCGTCCTCCGTCAGGTTCACAACCTTGTCCTTCTCATTGACGACAAAATCTCCCGTCTCCTCAATATCCTCGCCCATGATGGCGTTCATCTTGGTAAATTCACCGGATGCCTCACCCCGCTGCAGCTGTCTGGCCAGAATATCGCAGACCTCATACAGCTTCGTGGACTTGCCGCTCTGACCGGATATGATCAAAGGCGTCCTGGCCTCGTCGATCAGTACGGAGTCCACCTCGTCGATAATGGCGTAATCCAGTTCTCTCAGGACCATCTGCTCCTTGTAGATGGCCATATTGTCTCTCAGATAGTCGAAACCCAGCTCATTGTTAGTCACATAAGTAATATCGCAGGCATAGGCCTTTTTTCTCTCCTCGGCAGTCATGGAATTCAGCACCACGCCTACGGTCAGGCCCAGAAATTCATGAATCCGGCCCATCCACTCGGCATCACGCTTCGCCAGATAGTCATTGACCGTCACAATGTGGACGCCCTTGCCGGCCAGTGCGTTCAGATAAGCCGGGCAGGTAGACACCAGGGTCTTTCCTTCACCGGTCTTCATCTCAGCGATGCGCCCCTGATGAAGCACGATTCCGCCGATCAGCTGTACCGGGAAATGTTCCATGTTAAGCGTCCTTCTGGCTGCCTCCCGCACTGCCGCAAATGCCTCCGGCAAAATATCATCCAGCGTCTGGCCAGCCGCCAGCCGCTCCTTAAAAATCTTAGTCTTTCCCCGCAGCTCTTCATCCGACAGGGCCATCATCTCCGGCCGCATCGCTACGATCTTATCTACGATGGGGTATATCATCTTCAGTTCCCGCTCACTGTGGGTACCGAATACCTTTTCGATGAGATTCATCTTAATTCACTCCTATAATGCTCATTTTGTCAGGTATAATCTTATTTATTGTATCACCAACCGCCCGTTTATTCAACCAAATCAATTCGTATTCACAAAAAATTTACTTTTCAGGATGACATAACTATTCCCATTATTGTAAATACAGCAGATTGCACAAAAATTGTGTTCGATTGTCTATTTATTCACCAACCGCTTTGAATTTATCCACAGGAAAGATTGTCCATTTTAAAAGGAAAATAAGTTATACACCGAGTTATCCACATTATCCACAAAAAGAATTGGACGTCTCCTGACAGGAATTATTTTTGTTAAGAACTCATAAACTTTTCCTTTTTGTTCAAAATTACCCCACAAAAAATCGCGGAATTCTCCAATCTTTACGCATAATTGTCGAAATACTTCAACAATTATGATTGAATATTTTGAACATATGTGATATACTATAACCATCCCAAACGAAGGAGTTGATTATATGCGTTTTACGATTACCGGAAGAAACATGGAAGTATCCACAGGGCTGAGAGAAGCTATTGAGGAGAAACTGGGGAAACTGGAACATTATTTCACCCCCACCACGGAGGTGATCGTCACCTTGAGCATCCAGCGCGGCGAACAGAAGATTGAGGTGACCATACCCATCAAAGGAGGGATTATCCGGGCTGAGGAGTCCAGCAATGATATGTATGTCTCCATCGATCTGGTGGAAGAAGTTATTGAACGGCAGGTACGCAGATATAAGAAGAAGATCATTGACCGGAAACAGTCGGCCCAGTCCTTCTCCCAGCTGTTTTTGGAGTCTGACGAGGATGTGGATGATGAGGAGATCAATATTGTCAAGACCAAGCGGTTTGGCATGAAACCCATGTTTCCGGAGGATGCCTGCATCGAGATGGAACTTCTGGGCCATAATTTCTACATGTTCCTCAACGCCGAAACCGACCAGGTCAATGTGGTTTATAAGAGAAAAGGCAATAACTACGGACTGATTGAACCGGAGTTCTGATGCCGGACCTGCCCGTCAGAATCCGGAATACAACTGAATACTGACGTAATGAACAAGGGGCCGCTGCAGAAATATTACCGTGAAATTTCTGCAGCGGCCCCCGAATCTTCTGTCTCATCCCTGCCCGGTCAGGTACCGTTCCGCCGATGCCACCGCGTTGGCGCCGTCGGACACAGCCGTCACGATCTGGCGCAGGGCCTTGGTCCGCACGTCTCCCGCCGCGAAGATTCCCGGCACAGAGGTCGTCCCTGTCTCATCGGCCCTGATATATCCGTGCTCCATCTCCACCAGCCCTTCAAATATCTGACTGCTGGGGGTAATTCCCACAGCGATGAACACGCCCTGAAGCTCCAGCTCTCCGGTCTGTCCGGTCTTCTTATTCTGCAGTACCGCGGCGCTGACCTGACCCTGCCCTTTAATCTCCGTCACCACCGTATCCCAGAGAATCTCCACATTTTCCAGGCTCATAAGCTTCTCCTGCAGGCTTTTCGCCCCGCGCAGCTCATCCCGGCGATGGATCAGGTATACCTTCCTGCAGGCTCTCGCCAGGAAAATGGCGTCCTCCAGGGCTACATCGCCCCCGCCTACCACAGCCACATCTTTATTCCGGAAAAAGGCGCCGTCGCAGGTGGCGCAGTAGGAAACGCCCATGCCTGCCAGCTCTTCTTCACCCGGCACTCCCAGCTTCCGATGGACAGCGCCTGTAGCGATGATCACCGTTTTCGCCGTGTAGGTCTCGTTTTCACAGACCACACGATTTCTCTTCTTCCCGTTCTCCTCATACGATTCCACACGTTCTGCCCGGTCCGTGATGAAATTCACTCCCAGATTATCCGCGTGCTCCCGGAACTTCATGCCCATATCGAATCCGTTGATTCCGGGCAGTCCGGGGTAATTATCCACCTCGTAGGTGTTCACCACCTGGCCGCCGCTGACATACTCTTTCTCTATGACAATGGAATCCAGCCTGGCCCTCTCCGCGTAGATTCCTGCCGCCAGTCCCGCAGGTCCGGAACCGATAATAATCAGATCATACAGTTTATCCATATGTAACCATCCTCCGCTTGTCAGATTTCCTTCTGACAGTATAACACAAAGGATATAAAATATACAAATGAATTCCAACTATGTATTCTTGCTATTTTTTTTACACAGTGGTATCATATCTTCGTCGGAATTATCACATTTCGGCAGCAAACCATAATATTTCCGCAGCTGTACTTTAAGGAGACTATTCATGACCGGAAAAACAGTCCTGGTGACCGGAGCGTCCCGGGGAATCGGCAGGGCGATCGCCATCAAATTCGCTCAGGAAGATTATAACGTGGTAATTAACTGCGTCCGCAGCGAAAACCTGCTTGCGGAGACGGAAGCCGAAATCCGGGCGATACAGGCCGCCCGGCAGTCCGCCGGGCGCGGGCCGGCAGACACCTTAGGCAGACCGTCTGCGGAAAACGGAACTCCCCGCTGCCTCTCTTTTCTCGGAGACATGGGCGATCCGGCCGCCTGCGAAAGACTGTATGCCCGGATCAAAGAAGCCTTCGGCCACCTGGACATCCTGGTCAACAATGCCGGAATCTCCTATGTAGGGCTTCTTCAGGATATGTCGGCCGGCGACTGGGACCGGATCATACGCACCAATCTGACCTCTGTTTTTAACCTGAGCAGACTGGCCATCCCGGATATGGTCTCCCGCAAATCCGGCAAAATCATTAATATTTCTTCCGTGTGGGGCCAAAGAGGCGCCTCCTGCGAGGCGGCCTATTCTGCTTCCAAGGGGGCTGTCAATGCCCTCACCAAAGCCCTGGCCAAAGAGCTGGCCCCCAGCAATATTCAGGTAAACGCCGTCGCCTGCGGCGCCATCGACACGGAGATGAATCACTTTCTGAGCGAAGAAGAACTGAAGGCCCTTGCGGAGGAGATTCCTGCCGGGCGTCTGGGAACGCCCGATGAAGCGGCGGACCTGGTCTTTTATCTGGCACAGGAAAACTCCTACCTGACCGGTCAGGTCATAGGTCTTGACGGAGGATGGAATTAATGCCTACTACTTACACACACTATCGTTTTGGAACTGATGTATATAAAAGACTTCCTCTGCAGATCCGCCAGGATATCCGTCCGTATCTGGATCTGTTCTGTATCGGCCTGCACGGTCCGGACCTGCTGTTCTACTATAAAGCGCTGTTTCGGAACCCGGTCAACCGTCTTGGTTTCGCCATGCACAAACGGCCCGGCATGGTATTTTTCTCTGCCGCGGCCCATGCGCTGGGACGGCAGACCCGCATAAATACGGAAGGGGACAATTCTGTCTCTGAACAATCATCCATCCAGACAGAACCTGTCATCCCAGCCGAAGATATGGCTCCCTCCATGGCGTATCTGTACGGATTTTTGTGTCATTTCGCCCTGGACAGCAACTGCCACCCTTATGTGGAACAGTCGGTGCGCCGCACCGGTATCTCTCACAGTGAGATTGAAGCGGAACTGGACCGCTGGTATATGATAAAGGACGGCATTGATCCTATGTATTATCACCCTACCCGGCATTTCCGGGCGACTCAGAGAAACGCAAGGGTCATTTCCCGTTTCTTTTCCGGCGTGGGGCCCAGAGAGGCACTGACGGCAATCCGTTCCATTCGTTTCTACATAAACCTGCTGACCATACGCACACCGGCAAGACGCCGCATCCTCCGCAGCGCCATGATACTTGTCCATTGCCCGCAGGACCTTTACGACATGGTCATGCAGCCGAAGGCCAATCCCGCCTGCGCTTCCATCTGCAGCCGTCTGACGAAACATTACGACACTGCCGTGTCAGATGCCGCGGAACTGATCCAGAACTTCAAAAATCACATTGAAAAAGGCGAGCCTTTGGATGCCCGCCTGAATCATACCTTTGGAGAATTTTAATCGTTCTTTTTATTCCACCGTCACCGACTTGGCCAGGTTCCTGGGCTTATCCACGTCCAGGCCCTTGCCGAGCGCCACATAATAGGCCAGAAGCTGGAGAGGAATCACCACCAGGCTGGCGGCAAAACATTCCATGGTCTTTGGAACATAGATGGTATAGTTGGCCACGTCCTCCATATTGTAGTTGCCGTAGCTGGTGACGCCCAGCACATAAGCTCCCCTGCTTTTCACCTCTACCATGTTGCTGATCAGCTTCTCAAACAGTTCGCTCTGAGTGGCGACTCCCACCACCAGAATCCCGTCTTCAATCAGAGAAATGGTTCCATGCTTCAGTTCGCCTGCCGCATACGCCTCCGAATGGATATAGGAAATCTCCTTCAGCTTCAGGGAACCTTCCAGGGATGAGGCATAGTCCAGCCCTCTTCCGATAAAGAAAATATCCTTGCTGTGAGAGAATTTGTTGGCAAACCACTGGATCCGCTCCTTCTCCTCCAGAATCCTCTCAATCTTCTCCGGAAGTCTCTGAAGTTCTTCCACCATCTCTGCTTCCGCCTGCTCATCCACCATACCTCTGGCCTTTCCCAGAACTATGGCCAGAAGATAGACCGCCGCCAGCTGGGTGCTGTAAGCTTTGGTGGTAGCCACGGAAATCTCGGGTCCTGCCCAGGTGTAGAAAACGCTGTCCGCCTCACGGGCAATGGAACTTCCCACCACATTGACAACAGCCAAAACCTTATGTCCCAGTTTCTTCGCTTCCCGAAGAGCCGCCAGGGAATCTGCCGTCTCCCCGGACTGGCTGATGACGATCACCAGCGTGTTTTCTTCCAGAACCGGTTTCCGGTAGCGGAACTCGCTGGCCAGATCCACATCCACGGGAATCCGCACCAGTTCCTCCATCATATAGCGGGCCGTCATGCACACATGATAGGCGGAGCCGCAGGCGACCATCTGAATCCGGCGGATGGAAGATAACTCCTCCTGACTCAGATTCAGTTCTTCCAGATTCACCTTTCCGTCCTTAATCCGGGGGCTGATGGTATCCCGGACCGCCTTGGGCTGCTCATAAATCTCCTTCAGCATAAAATGCTTGAAGCCGCCCTTCTCCGCCGCCTCCGTATCCCACTGGATCTGGGTAAATTCCTTCTTAAGCTCCGCCTTATCCACATCGAAAAACTGAATGTCCTTTCCGGTCAGACGGACAATCACCTGATTCTCGATGAAGCATACGTCGCGGGTATACTTCAGGATAGCCGGCACATCAGACGCAATGAAATTGCCGCCGGAAGACCGCCCCACGATCAGCGGGCTGTCCTTGCGGACCGCGTAAATCTCGCCCGGACGATCCTGAAACAGGATTCCCAGGGCGTAAGACCCCCGCACATGGTACATCAGCTTGCTGATGGCATCAATCGGGTCGCTGTCATAATACCGGTCAAGCAGATGGGCCACAACCTCCGTATCCGTAGCGGACACGAACTCACAGCCGTCTCTCATCAGCCGTTCCTTCAGTTCCTGATAATTCTCTATGATTCCGTTGTGAACCACCACAACTCTCTTGTCTTTGGCGTACTGCGGATGGGAATTGACCACGGAGGGCTCCCCATGAGTAGCCCAGCGGGTATGGCCGATGCCGCAGGTCCCCTTCACCGACTTGCCGCTGTCCGTCATCTCAAAAAGCACCTTCAGCCGCCCCTTGGCCTTGATCACCTCGATGGACGGTTCGGATTTTTTCTTTTTGCTGAACACAGCAATACCGGCCGAGTCGTAGCCGCGGTATTCCAGCTTCTCCAGACCGTCAAGCAATATGGGAGCAGCCTGGCTGCTGCCGGTGTATCCTACGATTCCACACATCGCTTAAGCCTCCTCGTGCCCTTTTTCTTTGATTTTACGGATCACCCTGTCCACATATTCCCGGCACTTTTCTTTGCTGTCCGCTTCCACCATAACACGGATCACCGGCTCTGTGCCGCTCTCTCTCACCAGAATACGCCCTTCGTCGCCCAGTTCTTCCGCAACCTGGGCCACCACTGCCTGGACATCGCTGTCCTCCCTGGCCGCAGCCTTATCTTTCACACGGATATTCTGAAGCACCTGAGGATACGTTACCATCGGCTCAGCCAGCTTGCTGAGAGGCAGCTTTTTCTCCAGCATAACCTCCATCATCTTGATAGCGGTCAGAATGCCGTCTCCGGTAGTGGCATATTTCCGGAAGATAATGTGGCCGGACTGTTCACCGCCGATACGGTAGTTGTTGGACACCATATTCTCATAGACGTACTTGTCGCCTACCGCGGTCTTCTCATAGCCGATACCGGCCTCATCCAAAGCCTTGTACAGGCCGAAATTGGACATAACCGTCGTGACGATCTTATTGCCTACCAGTTTCCCTCTCTCTTTCAGATAGCAGCCATATATGTAGAGAATCTTGTCTCCATCCACTACATTGCCCTTCTCGTCCACACACAGGCAGCGGTCCGCATCTCCGTCAAACGCGAAGCCTACATCCAGCTGATTCTCTTTTACAAACTTCTGGAGATTCTCAATATGAGTAGAACCGCAGTCTTTATTGATATTCATACCGTCAGGCGCATTGCCGATCACATAGGTCTTGGCGCCCAGGGCATCAAACACACTCTTGGCAATCATCCAGGCGCTTCCGTTGGCGCAGTCCAGCCCCACTCTCTTTCCCGCATAGGAACGGGTAGCAAGGGAAATCAGATATCCTATATAGCGGTTTCTCCCGCTGGCATAGTCTACGGTGCAGCCCATCTTCTCTCTGGTCGCCAGCGGAATCTCGCCGGAATAACCGTCCAGATAGGCCTCTACCTTCATGATCGTATCTTCATCCATCTTCTCGCCGTAATAATTGATCAGTTTAATCCCGTTGTCATAGTAGGGATTGTGGCTGGCAGAGATCATGATCCCGCCGTCAAAATCCTCCGTGCGCACCACGTAGGATACGCTGGGAGTCGTGGTAACATGCAGAAGATACGCGTCCGCGCCGGAAGCCGTAAGGCCTGCGGCAAGAGCATACTCAAACATGTAAGAGGACCGGCGGGTATCCTTGCCGATAACTACCTTTGCCGGACCGCTTGCCCGTTTCTGTCCATAGTACCAGCCCAGAAAACGCCCGATCTTAAAGGCATGCTCCACATTCAAAGTTACATTGGCCTCGCCGCGAAAGCCGTCTGTTCCAAAATACTTTGCCATTATTATTTCCTCCATATATCATGCAGAGGCATCGGCCGCCCTTCCGCCCCAGCATATATTCCTTATTATTTTCTGCGGAAATCAGAGAAAAACTCTCCTGCCGCGAACAGTACCGCTCCTGCCAGAATACAGATGTCCGCCAGATTAAAAACAATCTTCCCCAGTCTCTTCCAGCGGACATTCAGGTAGTCCACCACATAGCCTCGCACAAAGCGGTCGTACAGATTGCTTAGACTGCCGCCGATAATCAGAGACAGGCCCAGCTTCTGGGGCCAGGCTCCTTTCCTGGGAAACAGCCATGCCAGAATCCCTGCCGCCGCTGATGTCACGGCCGCCGGAATCTGCAGCACCAGGCCGGGATATTCCGCCAACGCGCCCATAGGAAGGCCCGGATTATGTTTTTTATACAGGACGATCAGGCCGCCTGTGCCCTCCAGCTCTTTGGGGAAAACCGAATCGTCCCTGTTCTCTATGACGTCCTTGATTCCCAAATCAAACATTACAATCACAGCGATCAGCAGCAGTAATATCATAGTCGGCACCTCCTGAAAATATATCATACACCAATTATCTTTTTCCGTCCAGACAGATATCATTCATTTTTGCATATAATTATTGCAGAAGAAATTTAGGGGAGTTCATTTATGATCACCTGCACCGCCAATGTGGCCGGAGAAGACTACGCGGACTTCGTCTACCGCCATGGAAACAGCGCCCCTGACACTCTGAAAGAAATCCTGGGAAACGACTGCTTCTCCTACGTCAATGAAGAATTTGTCATTTTTCACGTTCCTCTGGCAGACATTCCTCCTGTCACCCCGGAAAACTACCCTTACAACTCCATTCCCACTCTGTACGGCCTCCTGGATGATACCAGCATGGAGGCTTCCGGAATCCTGCAGGCCTCCCGCCGGCCGGCTCTGGGCGCTGACGGGGCAGGAACCATCATCGGCTTCATTGACACAGGCATCGACTATCAGAACCCTCTCTTCCGCAATCGGGACGGCAGCACCCGAATCCTGGGGATCTGGGATCAGACCGCCGCCGGTCCTCCCTTCATCTGTGAAGGTCCCAGAGGCATTCCCTACTGGTTCCTCTATGGCCGGGAATACAGAGAAGAAGAAATCAATCGGGCGCTGAAATCTGACCGTCCGCTGGATCTGATCCCGGTTACGGATACGATCGGTCACGGCACTTTCCTGGCCGGAATCGCCGCAGGCGGAGAGACGGAATCCTCCGGCTTCACAGGAGCGGCTCCGGCTGCCTATCTGGGCATAGTAAAATTAAAGCCTGCCAAACAGTACCTGCGCAGCTATTATCAGATCCGGGAAAACGCCGCCGCTTTTCAGGATACCGATATCATGATGGGAACCACCTATCTTCTGCAGCTGGCCTACCGGCATCGGCTGCCTCTCGTCATCTGCATCGGCTTAGGCAGCAATCAGGGCGGACACGACGGATCCTCGCCTCTGGAGCAGGTTCAGAACCGCCTGCAGATTTTCCCCGGCGTGTCCACTGTCTGCGCCGCCGGCAATGAAGCCGGCAGGCGTCATCATTATTCCGGACACATCACCGGAGATTATGATGAGGCTGAACTCCGGGTAGGGGAGAATGAGACCGGTTTTGATATTGAACTATGGGCCAGTCTTCCGGAAGTCTACACTGTGGGCTTCGTCTCTCCATCCGGGGAAGTCATCGGCCGAATCCCTCTCCGGGCCGGTCAGGATACTTCCGTCCGCTTCTCCGGAGAAGAAAGCATTGTTACTGTCTCTTATGTGACCATCACCGGGGGGCAGAGCAGCTACCTGGCTTTCATCCGCTTCCGAAGCCCATCTCCCGGCATCTGGAAAATCCGGGTCTATCCTACCCTGACCATCACCGGCATCTTTCACATGTGGCTGCCTATCCATGGTTTCATCACGGAAGATACCTATTTTCTCCGGGCTGACCCCTACACCACAGTCACGGCGCCGGGTACCGCTCTTTTTCCCATTACTGCCGCCGCGTACAACCACTTAAACGGCAGCCTGTACATTCATTCCAGCAGGGGCTACACCAGGGACGGCCGTCTCAAACCGGATCTGGCCGCTCCGGGCGTCGATGTCTTCGGCCCGGGCATCTCTTCCGCCCAAAACACATATCCCATGACCCGCATGACCGGCTCCTCCGTGGCCGCGGCCCACACAGCCGGAGCCGCGGCAGCCCTCTATTCCTGGGGATACGGAAAAAGCAACGATCCCTATATCAACAACAGCGTAGTCAAGGCATATCTGACACGGGGCGCTCAAAGAAATCCAAACTACACATATCCCAGCAGAGAGTGGGGATACGGTACTTTGGATCTCTACGAAGCTCTTATTTCCCTCAGAAACTGACCGCCCAGCGGCACAGGTCCCGCATCAGCGCAGCCCTGCTCCGGCCTGCCGCCCCTGAAGCCGCACTTTTCTCACTGGCGCATCTCGATGCGGGGACCGCCATTTTTCTCCAGATATCCCCGGGTGATCACTACCGTACCGATACCCGGGTCTTTGGGCACTTCATACATGATGTCCAGCATAAACTCTTCCAGGATAGCCCGAAGGGCCCTTGCACCGGTATCCCTCTTTAGGGCCTCCCCGGCTATCCACTCCAGGGCATCGTCCTCGAACACCAGCTTAACCTCATCCAGCTCCAAAAGCTTGATATACTGCTTCAGAATGGCATTCTTCGGTTTTTTCAAAATCTCCACCAGCATTGGCTCCGTTAATTTCCTGAGCGTCACCACGATGGGAAGGCGCCCCAGGAATTCCGGGATCATACCGAACTTGCGGAGGTCGGAATTAGTAACGTGAGACAGGATGTCCGGGTCATTGTCATATTTGTCCCTGAGTTCCGCGCCGAAGCCGATGGAGGAAGCTTTATTCAGCCGTTCTTTGATAATCTGTTCCAGATCCGGAAAAGCTCCACCGCAGATAAACAGGATCTGATCCGTATTTACCGTGGCCATGGGAGAAAGGGCGTTCTTCTGGTTGGAGCCTACGGGGACCTCCACCAGACTGCCTTCCAGAAGCTTCAAAAGCTCCTGCTGCACCGATTCGCCGCTGACATCCCGGGTGCTGACGTCCTTCTTCTTGGCAATCTTATCAATCTCATCGATAAAAATAATGCCGCGCTCGGCCCGTTCCACGTCATTATCGGCAGCCGCCAGCAGCTTGGATACCACGCTTTCAATATCATCCCCAATGTATCCGGCTTCCGTCAGGGCCGTAGCATCGGCAATGGCCAGCGGCACATCCAGAAGCCTGGCCAGGGTCTTTACCAGATAAGTCTTTCCGCTTCCCGTGGGGCCTATCATCAGGATATTGGATTTCTCAATCTGTACGTCATCGGATTCCTGTCCGTTCTCCCTGGCAAAAATCCGCTTATAATGGTTATACACGGCCACGGAAATCACTTTCTTGGCCTGTTCCTGTCCGATCACATACTGATCCAGGGACGCCTTGATCTTGTGAGGCGCAGGAATGTCCTTAATATTCAGCGCCGGCTTCTCCTGGGCAGATTTCTTCTTGATCTTCTGCTTTTGGGGAATCTCCGGCTTCGGTATATTAAGGTTGGAAAAGTCATTCAGATTCATATTCATGTAGGGCATGTTCTGAATCTTAGAAAAATCCAGGCCGCTGTTTAAAACAGAATCGAAGGATTTCTGCATACAGTCATGACAGAGGCACATGCCTCCAGGCATATTGATCATAGGCCCGGCCTTGCTTTCCGTCCTTCTGCAGATATAGCAAATCTTTTCATACTGGTCTTCCTGTTCGGGTTTGTTGGTATCTTTCTCTTCCAAGTGTTCTCTCCTGTTCCGTATATGTTTTCTGTAATAATCTACATTATAAAGCAAAAAGGGTTCCGGTTCAACGCCGAAACCCTATTTTGTTCGATTGGAAACAATTATTAATTCGCGCTCACCTGCTTCGCAAGGGTGATCGAAATGGTTCTTTCCACATATTGTCCGTCTTCAAGGGACTGAACTACCATCTCCACCGTCTCTCCTACCTTATAATACTTCAAAAGATCCTGAAGACTGGCCATGGAGCGGATCGTCTGCCCGTCAAACTTGGTGATGACATCTTTTTCCCGGAGGTCTGTCTTGGAGGCTGCGCCGCCATCCAGAATCTTGTACACATACACGCCTTCCGGAATTCCCAGCTGCTGCACCATACTGTCATCTACGGTGACTCCCTGGATGCCCAGATATCCCTCGCTGCCTTCCTCTACTTTATCGCCGCTGCGGCGTACCATCAGAGAATTGATAATATCCTGGGCCTGGGAAATCGGTATCGCATAACCCATGCCTTCTACATCCGTATCCGAGTACTTGGCCGCATTGATGCCGATCACCTGTCCCTTCATGTTCAGAAGAGCGCCGCCGCTGTTGCCGGGGTTGATCGCCGCATCTGTCTGCAGAAGCTTTCTTGTAGTCGAATCCTGAGTACGTACTTCCCTGTTAAGAGCGCTGACATAACCGACGGTCACAGACTGGCCGTAACCCAGCGCATTGCCGATGGCGATAACGCCCTGACCGACCTTCATATCATCGGAATCACCCAGCTCCGCAATGGAAATTTTGCTCATGGTCTCTGACGGAATATCACTGAGGGGCACTGCCACCACTGCGAGGTCTGTCTCCGCATCGGTTCCCTTTACCGTGCCGTCCACGGCGGTCCCGTCAATAAAAACGATTGACAGTTCTGTGGCATTCTCCACCACATGGTTATTGCTGACGACCAGAAGTTCATCATCATTCTTTCCTACGATAATGCCGGAACCGCTGCTGGGAACCTCATACGTCTGAGAACCGAACCACGGATTCCTGCTCTGGTAAAGCATGGTATTATTGATAGCCACCACGGAAGGCATCGCTGACTCAACGATTGCGGATACGTCCAGATTCTGGGCGTTGCTGGCCTCGACCACCAGATCCTTCTTAAGCTCGGCAAACTCTTCGTCGGAAAGGGTTACCTTCTCCTCCTCCTGAGTTGCCACAGGCTGATCCGTCTTCTTCGTGGATTCCGCCACTACATTGATTCCTACCATAGTGCCGCCGGAGATCACTCCGAACAAAAGGGCCGCCGCCGCGATACCTGCCGCCTTCTTAAGCAGAGAGGGCTTCTTCTCTTTCTTCACCGGCTCCGGAGGTATCGGCTGGTAACTCTGGCCGCCGTAACTGTTCTGGCTGCCTCCGCCCTGGTAAGACCAGTTCTGGCTGCCCGACGGCTGTCCCTGGTAATTCTGATAACTCTGGCTGTCCTGGTTCTGATAATTCCAGTTCTGGCCGCCTCCGTTCTGACGGGACCAGCTCTGGCTGTTCTGCGCCTGATATCCATAATCCTGGCTTCCCGCCGCCGGATTCTCCGACGCCTGCTGGTCTGCGCGCTCCCTCTCCGAACTGTTCTGAGGCTGAGGATCACTCATAACGAAATTAACATCCGTTCTGTCGGAATCTCCCTCCTGCTGCCCATTTTCATTTACATTCATGTTCTCATCATACATAATCTATAATCTCCTTTCAAACAAAGTATTAATTTCTTTTGATGGTCTAACTATAACAATGTTTTGTGACCAAATTGTGAAAGAATAATTATAAATCTGTGAAACGAAAATTCTGATCTGTCCTGCTGCCCCATCAGTTTCCGGGACCCGCCGCCACATCTGACGGCGCGCCGGTTCCCGGCCCCGTTATGATACCGCTGGTGTCCAAAGGTCCCGAACCCGCCCCGGAGCTGCCCGGTCCGCCGGAAGTATCATTGCCGCCTGGCGTCGCTGCGCCTCCCGGTGAAGAAGAACTGCCGCCCGGTGTTCCTGTCCCGCCGCCGGACACGCCCGGCCCGCCGGAAGTATCATTGCCGCCTGGCGTCGCCGCGCCTCCGGGAGTATTGCTGCCGCCCGGTGTCGTATTGCTGCCGCCCGGCGTGACACTGTTGGAATTTCCATTCCCTGCCGCGGGAGAATTGCCGCCCGGCGTCGTCGTTCTGTCGCCGCCAGGAATTGCCGTATTGCCCGGTCCCTGAGTCGGTTCCGTATTCCCCGTATCTCCCGGCCATCTGGGCGAACCTGTCCCCGACGGCTGCGCAGTCCCTCCGGGCGTGCCGGGACGCGTTTCCGTCCAGGTATCCTCATCTCCGGGATTCGCCGCCGAAGTTGACTCATAGGGATATCTCTGTCCCGGATGGATATATCCCTCGTCCTCATCTTCATCCGGCTCCGGCGGATCGATCAGATATCCGTCTTCGTCCGTCTCAAAAATTCCCGGATAATCAGGGATGACGCCCTCGGTAGTCTCCTTCTCGTCCTCTTTTTCATCCTCGTCATCCTCATCATACTCAACATTCTTCTTTTCTTCCGACGTATCCGATGTACTCTGCCCGCCGGAAGATCCGGCCGTCCTGCTCTGCGCGTACAATCCGGTGTCGGAAGATATCTTCTGGCTGATCTGCCGCACCGTGCTGGTCGGCTGATATGCCTCATCCCCAAACAGGAACTGATGAAGCTGGCTTACGTTGGATTCCAGGCTCTGAGGAATAACGCAGGCGCCCTTCTGGGGACCCATGTTGGCGTCGCCCTTCTCAAATGGGAATCCTGCCGTCTCTCCCAGATTATACTTGGAAATGCTGAGAGCCATACTGGTCAAATCCACAAAATCCAGATTTGTCATGACCTGAGGAAGACACGTAACAAGAATGGCGTTCAGCACGTTGTAATCGGACTGTTTTGCCTTATCAAACGCCAGCTGAATGATCTTTCTCTGACGCTCGGTACGTTTGTAGTCATTATCCATAAGACGCAGGCGCGCATAGGAAACCGCCTGGATTCCGTCAAGATGGTTCACCCCGGCGCTCTTAAGCTGATAAGAGCCCACGCCTGTCTCCTTCACCGTCTCTGTAATAAAGCTGTTGATGAATTTGAATTCCGATTTTGTGATATCCACATCCACGCCGCCCAGAATATTGATCCCGTCGGCCACAGCCTTCCAGTTAAAGATAATATAATCGGTGATGTTCAAATCCAGGTTTTCATTGAGCATCTTAAGCGCCATCTCCGGTCCGCCGGCAGAATAAGCATAGTTAAACTTGCGGTACTCTCCCTTATCGGTTACCTTCAGGTATGTGTCCCTGTACAGGGACACCAGTTTGATATCGCCGGTGTCCTGATTGATACATGCGATAATATTCACGTCTGAAGAATTGCCGCGGGCTCCGGAAGTTCCCTTCCCTACATCGACGCCGAATATGGCAATCATCCAGTATCCCTGCATCTTGTGGATATCCTCAACCGCCAGATTGGGATTCGTGACGTTCTCCTCCTTCACGCTGGGCTTTGGCATCAGATTCCACAGCCTGCTCACATAGGCATAAGAAAAAATGGCAGTAAGTGTAATACATTCCGCCACGATCATGGCTATGATGCGATTCCGCTTCTTTTTCCGGTTCCTCTCCTGAATCTTCAGCTCAGCATAACGGCTGCTCTGAGAAGCGGTCGTCTCCACCCTGGGCCGGCGCCTGGGACCGCGGGCCGGTCCCTCCGCTCTGTTTCTCACCGTTTTCCTGACTTCATTATCCTCCCGGCCCAGACCGGCATCCGTCTTCCTTCTGCCGCTCTGCCCCGTCTCATGGTCAAAATCAAAACTCATACTGCTGTCCTCGTCTCTGCTATATCGCCGCTAATAAGCGTTTTTATTGATAAATCCTTTAAAAAACGTCAGGAACATGATCCTGAAATCAAATCCCAGCGTCCAATTTTCAATGTAATACAGATCATGCTCGATCCGCTTTGTGATGGAAGTATCTCCCCGATACCCATTGATCTGGGCCCAGCCTGTCATGCCGGGACGCACCTGATGCTTGATCATATACCTGGGAATCTCTTCCTTGAACCGCTCCACAAAAAGCGGCCGTTCCGGTCTGGGGCCTACCAGGCTCATATCTCCCTTCAGCACGTTAAAAAACTGAGGTATCTCGTCAATGCTGCATTTTCTGATAAAGTGTCCAAAGGGCGTCACTCTCGGATCATGAGGGGTCGTCCACTTATTCTTCTCCTCTGAGGGCGGCTGAACCGTCATGGAACGAAACTTGTACATCTGAAACGTCCGATTGTGAAGACCCACCCGCTCCTGCTTAAAGATCAGCGGGCCGGGCGATGTAATCTTGATCACGATCGCCGTCAGAAGCATCACCGGAGAGAATAAAATAATCCCCACCAGAGAACCAAAAATATCCACCGCACGCTTGACAGTTCTGTTAAACATAGAATTCAGCGGCACATGGCGGATATTGATGACCGGAAGGCCCTGCAGGTCCTCCGTATAGGGTCTCGTGGGAAGTACATTATTATAATCCGGAATAAACTTGGTATGAACGCCGGATTTCTCACAGGCAGCCACGATCGCTTCCAGCTTGGCATACTCCGCCAGTCCCAGCGTGATGGCAATCTCATCCAGCGTATTTAATTCCAGAATAGACTCCAGGTCATGGGTAGCTCCAATCACCCTGACGCCCTTATATTCCCTGCCCAGCGGGCTGTTGTCATCCAGAATTCCCCAGATATGGTATCCCCACTCCGGATTCATCTGTACACGGTCAATGAATCCCTCTGCCGTCCTGCTGTAGCCCAGAAGGAGGATATGCTTCTGATTATATCCCCTGGCCCGTATTGTGCGCAAAATCAGGCGGATACCATTGCGCTCCGCCGTCTCCATCACCACATTGATCACAAAGAAATAATAGACCATTCTTCTGGAATATTCCTGATAATACAGGTTGTTATTCAGAAGAAACAGCACCATGGTGATGACCAGAAGGCCAATCAGGTTAGCCTTCAATATGTTTACAAATTCATAACGTCTCTGCTGTATCCTCTTAGGCTCATACAGATGAAAGACCGTATACAGAATCAGGTACAGCGGAACAATGCCCACCAGCAGCGCAAAATAATACCGCGGCGGCAGCAACCCTCTGTCCGGGGTGAAAAGGATATTGCCCACATACAGGCCTGTCCACGCCAGCGCGTAGGATACCACCATCACCAGCACATCCAAAGCAATGTGCAGCCGGTTCAGCATTGGCTGATTATTCTTTATCATAAGAGTTCACCTTGAATTTAATGTGGTGTAATATGACATACATTATACATGAAATCCATTCTCATGATATTAAAATTCTCTTAATATTTGGTAACTTTTTGCAGCGCCGGATTCACCTGCGCGCCTTCTTAATCTGCCGCATGAGAAACTCATACGCATAAATAACCGTCCCCGCCGTCAGCTCCCACTGAATGGAGAGATAATTCGCCAGATAATCTGGATTATACGGCACGCGCCTGCATTTGTAAAGAGTTTTCAGTCCTTCCCACACCCCCGCCAGATAATCCTTTCCAAATCCGATCCTGCGGAAAAAGCCGTATTTCAGCCCGATTCCCGCCAGGATAAACGGGCTGTTGAAGAGGAACTGCAGAAGCGGCATATTCTTATAGTTCAGATACACATTGTTCCGGGCCGCCAGCCTGACTTTGAAGGAATTATACTTGGAGCCGCTGGTCCCGCTGCCCACATGATAGACAATGGCCGTGGGACAGTACCGGTTGTGATACCCCCGGATCTTGGCCCGGTAACACACGTCGATATCCTCCAGATAAGCGAAATGCGTCTCATCGAAAAGCCCGATCTCATCGAAGACTTCCCGCCGGTAGATGGCTGCTCCGGCGCAGGCGGAAAATATCTCCATAGGCCTGTTATACTTATGGCTGCTTCTTCCCACGCCCCGCTGATAGGCCCAGCCGAGAACACTGTACATGTCCCCCGCGTCGTCCATCAGCTCCTTGTGGTACATCTGCACCATCTTGCTGCTGACGGCAAATATTTTCTCCGAGCGGCTGACCGCTTTCAGAAGTTCTCCCACAAACAGCGGCGCCGCCTCCGTATCGTTATTCAAAAGCAGCACATAGGGCGTATCCGACGCCCGAATCCCGGCATTGACCGCGCCGGAGAATCCCGTATTCCTGTCCAGGAACAGGGACGGAATATTCCTCTTCTTCAGCCATTCCACGCTGCCGTCCGTAGAACCGTTATCCACCACCAGCACCTGAAAATCATGGCACAGCTGGTTCTCCAGGGCCAGCAGGCACGGCCCCAGAAACACAAGCCCATTATAATTGGGAATAATAACCGTTACCTTTTTATCTGACATCACTCATATTCCTCCATAAGCCTGGCAATCTCTTCGGGCATCGGGTAAGGTTCGCCGATCTTCTCCTTCAGCAGATCCCTCAGCGCGAAATTGGATTTGCGCAGGGTCAGATTGGGATTATAATAGGGATCTCCATCCCGGAGAATCTCCGGCCATTTCTTCGCGAAGCGGGCCACCTCCCGGTTGAAGCGGGCCACCTTCTCTGGCGTATCCTCCAGTCCCCTGGATTTGGATTCATAGTGGTAGAGAAGGGCGTAAGGCGCGTACACCACCAGCTTATCCAGAGCCCGGACCTTCATGCAGTAGTCGATATCGTTAAACGCCACGGCCAGATCTTCGGAAAATCCTCCGATCGCCTCGAACACGGACTTTTTGCTCATCATACAGGCCGCCGTCACGGCGCTGTAATCCTGGGCGCACATGGCGCGGTGGAAATAGCTGTTCTCCGCCTTGTGCAGGCCGATAAAGGTATGTCCGGCAATGCCGCCGAAACCGATCACCACGCCTGCGTGCTGAATGGTATCATCCTGATAAAGCAGCCGGGCGCCTACGGCTCCCACATCATCCCGCTGACAGAAGCCCAGCATCTCCTGGATAAAATTCTCCGCAATGGGCTCAATATCATTATTCAGGAACAGAAGATAGTCTCCATGGGCATATTTCACTCCGAAATTATTGATGGCGGAGAAATTAAACTCCCTCTCCCACCGAACCACATGAACCTGGGGAAATTCCTTCTGAATCTTTTCATAATACGCAAAGGTCTCCGGCCGGGTGCTGTTGTTCTCCACCACCACAAACTCCAGGTTCCGGTAGGTACACTTCGTCAGTATGGAGCGGATGCACAGATCCAGATCCGCCGTATGATCCTTATTGGGAATAATGACAGACACCAGCGGCTCCCCCGCAATGGCAAATACGGTATGATAAATCCCGTAATCTACGCCCTTTTCCACCTGCTCCGCCCGGATTCCCACACGCCGGTAATGATCCATGATGGCTCTGGAGCCGGCCTCAAAAGCGTACAGCTTGCTCTGAGGATTGCTGGCGGTGGAATTCTGGTGACAGCGCCAGTGATACAGCACCCTGGGAATATGATGGATCTTCTCCGCCGCTTCCGTACACCGGAAGATCAGGTCGTAATCCTGGGCCCCGTCATATTCTTTCCGAAAACCCCCCACCTGATCCAAAAGCGTCTTCTTCACCACAAACTGATGGCAGATATAATTGACGCTGCACAGAAGATCCGGATTGAAATCCGGCTTGAAATGAGGATCGAACAGGGCGCCGCCGTCCATGTCCATCTTATCCTCGTCGGAATAGAGCACATCGATCGCCGGATCTGCCGCTATGGCCTGGGCGCACTCATACAGGGCGTGTTCCGGCATGGCGTCGTCCTGATCCGCCAGCACGATATAGCCGCCGGCTGCCATGGCAATGGCCGCATTGGTGTTCTCAGAGATTCCCCCGTTATTCTCCAGCTTACGGTAATGGATCCGAGAATCCTTTTCCATATATTTTCCAATCAAAGCGGCGGAATCTTCTCCCGCGGGGCTGCCGTCGGCAATACACAGTTCCCAGTTTGTGTAGGTCTGATTCCGAATCGAATCCAGCATCACCTTCAGATATCCGGCCGGAGCCTTATAGACGGGCATGACAACAGAGAACCTGGGGCCGCCCGGAACCTGTTCCTTCCGCTGACGCGCCAGCTCCTCTTCTGTCGGTTTTGTCAGATCGTACCACTCCGCGTACTCGTAATCATTGTCCAGGCCCTGCAGTTTGTGTCTGGACTTCAAAAACAACGCTTTCAGTCCATGCTTTCGCCCGAACTCCACGGCCACATGGACAGTCTCCATATTCATCAGGTCCCGGATCTTCTCCAGCCGCTTATGGGCCACACTGGACCGCTTCGCAATCAGTTCCTCGTTAAACTTGATTCTGGATATTTTCCTGTCGCACCGGATCAGAAGCCAGTAGCTTTTTCCCCTCTCATAAGGGAACTGAATATCAAAGCCAAAATCCCTGTCATAGGTCTTTTTATAATAAATCTGGCTCACATCATCGCGCCGGGTCGGCACATACCGGAACCTGACCGGTTTCTTATCCTGGTCCAGCACCTTAAAAGCAGCTTTGGATTCCGGAGTTTTCCCGATGACCCACCCGTTCAGCTGAATGGAATTCTCCCGGATTCTGACTACGTCTATCTTGTATTTCATCGTATACCGATTCCTTCTCTGTCAACTTCTAATCCCGGTTCTCCGAATCTTCCCGAAGATTCCGTCCCGTCTCTTCAGAGCCGTTTTTTTTATCCTTGCCGGATTTCTTTTTATTATCCTTCTTCTTTTTCTTATCTTCAGGGAAATTGATCCGCTCCTCCTCCACTACCAGGGGACGTCTCATGACCCTCTGGTTGATAGAAAGCACATACTCGCCGATCATCCCGATGAAGAAAATCTGCACCGAGCCCAGAAACAGCATACCCAGAAGCATGGGGGCCATGCCTGCCGGAAAACGGTCCCACCAGATCAGCTTCATGACCAGATAAATAATCGCCACGATCATACTGACTACACAGCTGAAAGCTCCCACGAAAGTCGCCAGCCGCAGCCCTACCTTCGTGTAGGAAGTGACGCTCAGCATGGCTGCATCATAGAGTTTGTAGAAATTATTGCTGGTCTTTCCCGCCCGGCGCTTCGGCTGTTCATAGGGAATCTCCTTCCGCCGGAAACCAAGCTCCGCCACAATTCCTCTGAGAAAGGGGGTCGGATCATCCAGCTGGCGCAGGACCTCGATAAACTTCGCGTCATAGAGGCCAAATCCGGTAAACTGCTCGATCTGCTCCACATCGGACAGCCGCTTGATCAGCTTATAATAACAGCCCCGCAGGAAATACATCAGCCTGTTCTCCTGGCTGGACGTCTTGATCCCAATGACAATCTTGTAGCCGTTCTCCCATTCTTTCACATACCTGGGAACCATCTCCACCGGATCCTGAAAATCCGCCGCCATCAAAACCGTACAATCTCCGCTGGTCTGAAGCATGCCATAATAGGGGGAATTGAACTGGCCGAAATTCTTAGCGTTAAAAATCCCCCGGATATTCCTGTCCTCCGCGCACAGCTCCCGGATAATCTGGCGGGTCCTGTCCCTGGAATCATTATCGATAAACAGAATCTCATATCTGTAATTGGGCAAATCCCGTTTGAACATCTTCCGAATGGCATCCGCCAGAGGCCTTACATTCTCCTCCTCGTTAAAACAGGGCACCGCAATACTGATCGTCTTCATAGGCCTGCCTTTCTATCGCTTGTCATAACATTTTACACATGGATTTATCATATCACACATTTGCGGAAGTTGAAAGTATTTTCCTTCCACATTTGCCATGAACCTTCACTTTTCACGGGCCGCCCCTATGGTATATAATCTGACCGTAATGCAAAAACGGATTTACGGCCAACAAATAAAGGAGAGATTATTTTTATGAAAAAATCCATCAAATGGACGGCTGTTGTTTCCGCCGCGGCGGTTATGACCGCAATGGTTCCCGTTTTGACCACGCCTGTCCTGGCGCAGACTGCCGGCTGGGCTCTGGAAAACGGCAGCTGGAGGTATTACGATTCCGACGGGTATGTCCTTACCGACTCCTGGAAGAAGAGCAACGATCACTGGTACTATTTGGATGAAGACGGCAGCATTGCCCGTGAAAGACAGGTAGATGAATATTACGTAGACAAAGACGGAAAACGTGTCACTGACGCCTGGGTGTCCGTCGCCAACGAAGATTACTGGGATGACAATGAGGATTCCGAATTCTACTGGTACTATTACGGCAGCAACGGCAAAATGACCGTAGCCAAGTTCAAAACTATCGGAGACAAAACCTACTATTTCGATGAAGACGGCCACATGCTGACCGGCCTGCAGAACATAGACGGCTCCAATTATTATTTCGGAAAAGCCACCGACGGTTCCATGAAAAAAGGCTGGGTAGAACTCGAAGCCGATGAAGAAGACGACGAAAACGACACCGTATGGGCTTACTTCGGAAGCGATGGAAAGCGCATTGAAAATCAGGTGGACAAGCGTATCAATGAAGCTTATTACACCTTCGTGGACGGCAAGATGGTAACCGGCTGGTACAAACTGCCCCAGGCTGCCGCTGAGAACACAGATTCTTCTCAGGACGCCGCTGAAAATGCCGGCTCGTCCCAGACAGCCGCAGTCACAGAGACTGTCACTTCTGAGAATACGGCTGCCAAAAACGATTCCGCTGCCGGATATCAATACTACGAAAAGAGCGGCAAGCGGGCCGCCGGCTGGCTGAATATCACCGGTATCCCCGGCCTCAGCAATGAAGACGAGCTTTACAGATTCTATTTCAAAAGCGGCGTTCCCTACTTTGCTGAAACCGGTATCCAGGTTTTCAATATCGGTTCCGACCGATATGCCTTCAATATGAAGGGCGAAATGCAGACGGGACTCAAGGTTGTCACCTTAAGCGATGGTACCACCGCCAACTACTACTTTGACGCCAACGGCGCCATGAAGACCGGCAAACAGACCATCTTCAATGAGGATCTGGACATGAATCAGAACTGGTTCTTCTACACAGAAGGTTCCCAGAAGGGTCAGGGATTCCATGGTATCCGCAGCAACGTCATCTACGATCACGGCCTGCGCCTGGAAGCAGACTCCGACATGCGCTACGCGCCGGTTACTTTTGAGGGACAGAGTTACCTGGTCAACGCCTCCGGCACGATTCAGAAAGCAACCGCCTCCTCCAAATCCTCCACCCGTCCGGAACTGGGCGCCGGCTTCCGTGATGTAAGAGACTCCAATGACATCGTATGGACTGTTGACGTCAACGGTATTGTCCAGAAGTAAATCCGCCGTAACCGCATAAAAACGCATAATCAATCGTAAAAAATATTATCATCCGTTCAAAAGCTGCCAGAATATAAATATTTTGGCAGTTTTTTGCATAATTTATGTTATAAAATTGGGATTTTTGCGTTTATATTTATGGAGAATATTATTAAACAGGGAGGATTTACACCATGAGAGAACTATCCGTTTACTATTGTCCCGTCTGCGGCCACTACGCCTACTTCCAGCTGCCCAAGAATGCGTTCTGCCATAAATGTCAGATCAACATGAATTTATTGGGCATGCGCTATCAGGATTTCATGGATCTGGACCATGAAGCCCGCGACCGGCTGATCACCCGCAAAATCATAGAAAACGCTCCGACTATGGTAAATCGTATCTGCGCGCCGGACAAGGTTTACAATCAACGGGAACTGATCGGACGGCTGACCGCGGAATGCAGCAGACTTGAAAAAGAAAATCAGGAACTCAACCAGACGGTTGAATGGATGCATAAGACTATCTGGGACCAACTGGCACGTATCCGTGAATTGGAAAAAGAGTTAGAAACTCAGAAGAATTCCTAACTCCATTCCACACACCGCTTACGCTTTGCTTTCTCGTTCCTCAGAGACATATCGAAAAATAAGGCGGTTCAGTGTTACATGCAGCTGCGCCATGATCTCTACCAGCTTATCATTGTCCGCCTTTAATTTTCGATTTTCCTCCTCTAAAGCTACGATTCTTTCTTCCTCATTCATATGAAAATTCCCCCTTTTGGAATAGTTCCACTATATCCCATTTTTCTCGATTTGGAAAGGGAAATAAAGCGCACAATTCGACAAATTCTCACATTTCGTCCGTTTCCTTTTTCTGTTTTTTGCCCTTTCTCCACAAAATATAGTTCGAACTTTCACGAAAAACACTACCTCTTGAAAAACTTTCATGGCGTATTTTGGGTAAAAATGTCGAAAACTTTTTGGTAAGATTCTTGTCTGAAAATCGTAAGATTTATAAACATTTTCCCTCTAGCCAACTACCCCGCATTATGCTATAATGTAGCCAACGTAAAGATGGTGATGAGAAGGAGGCTGTAATGAGATGAGACGCGCACGGATTACGGCATTGATACTTTCCTTCCTCATGATGCTTGTGTCCGCCATGCCGGCTTTCGCCGGAACCTGGACACGCGGCGAAGAAAATACCTGGACCTACTTAAATGACGACGGTGAATCCCTCACCGGCTGGATCGAGGACGGCGAGAATACTTACTATCTGGATGATGACGGAATCCTCAAGACCGGCTGGTTTAAGTCCAAGGGCTCCTGGTACTATTTCGATGAGGATGGAGTTTTACAAAAAGATAAATGGGTTGACAACTATTATGTAAACTCAGAAGGCAAGATGAAAAGCATTAAATAGCGACAATGTGCATTTCCCGCTGTTCTACAGGCAGCGGGTTTTTTAGTGTTTATAAAGGGAATTATGCCTCTCCCGCCCCTTGTCTATAATTTCCATTATAGGAAGTATAATCGAATCGTAATGCAGACCGGGTCCCTGTAAGGGGGACTCAAATAAAGGAAA
>CANQRW010000016.1 GCA_947626365.1 uncultured Lachnospiraceae bacterium | reverse complement strand
GACGATCTTACAGACTGGAAAAAGGCGCTTGGCAGCGGAGATATAACCGCCGTGTTTACCGCAGCAGAATAAAGTATCCTGATATAAGTAACCGGGGAGACGGCTGCCTGCAGGCGGCTGTCCCCCCCGGTTCGTTTTACATCAGTACGCAAAAAACGCGCCAGCGACGCGTTTTTTGTATTTAATCTGTTTCACTATAGCGGACCGTTTACAGCGTCACTTTCATGAAATTCTTCTTTCCTCTCTTCACAATCATGCCGTCGCCGACAAAATCATCTTTCGTGTAGGTCTTGCGGACATCCTTCACCTGCTCGCCGTTGACGGAGACACCGCCCTGCTCCACATTTCTGCGCGCCTCAGAACGGGAGGGAGCCAGGCCGGACTTCTGAACGACAGTCAGGATATCGATCTGGCCGTTCTCATTGAAATCCTCTTCCTTCAGCGTGTAGGACGGCATATTGTCCAGGCTACCCTGACCCTTAAACAACGCCCTGGAAGCCTCCTGGGCCTTCTTGGCCTCCTCCTCGCCGTGAACCAGATTGGTCAGCTCGTAGGCCAGGATCTCTTTGGCGGTGTTCAGCTGACTGCCCTCCCACTGATCCATCTCATTAATCTGCTCCAGCGGCAGGAAAGTCAGCATCCGGAGACACTTCAGCACATCGGCGTCGGCCACATTTCTCCAGTACTGGTAAAACTCAAAGGGCGTGGTCTTGTTGGGATCCAGCCAGACCGCTCCCGACTGGGTCTTGCCCATCTTCTTGCCCTCGGAGTTCAGCAGCAGGGTGATGGTCATGGCGTGGGCGTCCTTCCCCAGCTTCCGGCGGATCAGCTCCGTGCCGCCCAGCATGTTGCTCCACTGGTCGTCGCCGCCGAACTGCATGTTGCAGCCGTATTTCTGGAACAGCATATAGAAATCGTAGCTCTGCATGATCATGTAGTTAAACTCCAGAAAGCTTAATCCCTTCTCCATCCGCTGCTTGTAGCACTCGGCCCTAAGCATGTTGTTGACGGAAAAGCAGGCTCCCACTTCACGGAGCAGCTCCACATAGTTCAGATTCAGCAGCCAGTCGGCGTTATTCACCATCAGGGCCTTGCCCTCGGAAAAATCAATGAACCGGCTCATCTGCTTCTTAAAGCACTCGCAGTTGTGCTCAATGGTCTCCACCGTCATCATCTGGCGCATGTCGCTCCTGCCGGATGGGTCTCCGATCATACCGGTTCCCCCGCCGATCAGGGCAATGGGCTTGTTGCCCGCCATCTGCAGGCGCTTCATCAGGCACAAAGCCATAAAATGTCCCACATGAAGGCTGTCCGCCGTGGGGTCAAAGCCGATGTAGAAGGTCGCTTTCCCCTCGTTCACCATTTTCCGGATCTCTTCCTCGTTAGTCACCTGGGCAATGAGCCCCCGGGCAACCAGTTCCTCGTAACACTGCATGTCTCATTCTCCTTTTCTCTGTTTTGTATCAGTTCTTTCACAGCCTGCGTGACGCACTGCATTTCTCTCGGTTTCCTGGCCGTTTTCAGCCGCTTCTTTCCCAGCGCCATCACCTCGAAAACGCTTCGCGTTTCCTCGGTTTCCTGGCCGTTTTCAGCTGCTTCTTTCCCAGCGCCATCACCTCGAAAACGCTTCGCGTTTCCTCGGTCGAGGGCATTTTTCCAATGCCCGCTCTGCCGTGAGCCGATTTCCGCTGATTTCCGCAAGCGGAATCGACGGAAATCGGCTCACGGCGTTGGCGCTGTAAAAATCGCTTTCGCGCAAAATCGCCCCGTCCTTGTCAAAAGGACGGGGCGCAAACCTCGTGGTACCACCTGTTGTTCACAAAAGACCTCGCGGCCTTCTGCCTCTTCGGGTGCGGCTGCTGTCCAGCATACACCCCGGCACGGTAACGTGTGCGGTTCCGTCGCAGCCTACTGAAGCTTCCGCTGTCCTGCCATACTGACAAATCCACCCGCGGACCGTCAGCGCTGAGCGCTTCCCTCGTTCGGTGCGAAGCTCAAAGATGTATTCACAGACAGTTTTCCACGCGCCTCTCACCTGCCGGCTGCTCTCTGTGTGCTGTTACTGGCTGCTACTTGTTCTCATCATCGCTTTTCTCATGAAATTAAAGCCATTATATGTGGTTTCCCGGGATTTGTCAAGGTGTCACCTGCTTAAGTTTCCACAGTTGCACTCAGTTACACTTGGTTTCCGTTTGAAATCTCGTTCTTGATATAGGCTTTTACGTTTCCGTACACTTCCTCAAACGGCGGCTTGTTCACATCTCCTTCAAAACGGAATTTCTCATATGCGTGACGCAGCGTATCCTCGCTATAAAGGAAATCGGAAAAGTTTCCAAGCGCCCTTCCACTGTTTTTCAACGCCCGCTGCACATCCGTATGGTCAAATCCTGCCGAGCGGCCTTCTCCGTACATTCCGTAAAGACTTACATCAATCATCGTAATACGCAATGGCTTCGGTGATCCCTGCATATCGAGGATGAATTCATTGGCAAAAGAATCCGCCAGCGTTCGGTTAAAATTGGTATACAAGAGCCCGTTTTTTTCCTCTACACTGTAAGGACTAACCCGGTTGCCCAACAGGACGACGCCATTAAAACGCGTGACAGAATCTTCCCCGTAAACCCACACGATATATTCATCGCTTCGTCCGCCAAATAATCCCTGGCACATCAGAGCCTCGTCCAAAGCGAAAACAATCGGCTCTCCGATGCAGTCACGAACGGCTCTCAACCAGAGCACAGCTCCCGCATAATCACACCGCTTAGGAAGGTCGCTCTTATGAGGACTATATTTCGGCAGCTTCCGCAAACCGGTTTCCCAACTCTGAACGGTACGGAACGGAATATGATACCGTGCGGCAAATTCGCTCTGCGTATCTCAAGCTTTGTTCTCATTTCACGAATGGTCATCTTCATCACATCTTCTTTATTATGCACTCAATGAGTGCATTTATCAATGGTATTTGCAGAATCGTCCGAAAAAAGAGTTAATACAAATATGGGGGCTGTTGCTTTCTCAAACTTTACGAACAGCCTGGGGACATCCTGATGCGGAACCAGATCTCCCGGGCCTTCCGCCATTTTCCGGCGGAGAAATAGCGGAAGGCCCGGTGTCAGACAGTTCCTATTCGTATCTCTCATCAATCACACGCTTTGATTTCTTCTCGCTCCGCGGCAGGACGCCAATCTCCACCACCTTCACCAGCGGGGTAAATCCGATACGGCTCTTCACCCTCGCCGCGATCTGATTGCTCAGATCCGCGAAGTCTACGCTTCCGTTGGTTTCCACATAGATGCGCATGGTATCCCTTCCGTCCAGGTGAGAGATCCGAATCTGGTATTCGCTGGACACCTCCGGGAATTCACGGAGCACTTCTTCAATCTGACTTGGGAACACATTGACTCCCTTGATCTTCATCATATCATCAGTTCTGCCCATGATAATATCAAGCCGCGGGAACTTGCTTCCGCAGGGGCACTCTCCGGGGATGATCCGGGACAGGTCGTGGGTGCGGTATCGAATCAGAGGAGCGCCTTCCTTTACAAGGGTCGTGATCACGATCTCTCCCGGCTCCCCGTCCGGCACCGGCTTAAGCGTCTGGGGATCCACGATCTCGATATAAATATAGTCGTCCCAATAGTGCATACCCGTCTCATACTTGCAGTTGACGCCGATGCCCGGGCCGTAAATCTCTGTCAGGCCGTAAATGTCGTAAAGTTCAATGCCAAGCTCCGTCCGGATACGCTGACGCATCTTTTCACCCCAGCGCTCCGAACCGAACACGCCTTTCTTCAAACAGATTTTGTCCCGCAGTCCTCTCTTCTGAATCTCCTCGGCCAGCAGAAGGGCATAGGAGGAAGTGGCGCAGATAACCGTAGATTTCATATCGATCATCATCTGAAGCTGCTTATCCGTATTGCCGGGTCCCATGGGAATGGCCATGGCGCCCAGTTTTTCGGCTCCGCTCTGGAAACCGATCCCGGCGGTCCACAGGCCGTATCCCGGGGTAATCTGGATACGGTCCTTATTGGTGATGCCTGCCGTCTCATAGCAGCGGGCAAACATGATCGCCCAGTCGTCCACATCCTTGGCGGTATACGGAATGATAACCGGAAGCCCCGTGGTTCCGGAGGAAGAATGGATCCGCACGATCTTCTCCTCAGGGGCCGTCATAAGCCCCAGGGGATAGGCCTCCCGAAGGTCGCTCTTCTCCGAAAATGGCAGTTTTTCGAAATCTTCCGGGGTGGATACGCCTGAGATGCCGGCTTCTTCCAGCTTCTTCCCATAGAAACTGCCCGCCTTTCTCAGCGCCCTGATCTGGTTATTTACCTGGCTGATCTGTAACTCTGAAATCTTCATAATTGATTTATCCTTTCTGCCCTGCACAGTTTCACGCGTCTACAGGGCTTCTGTCCTAAAATGATCCGTTTCTTTCTGTTCACGCGCATAGCTGAGGGCGCGGAAATTGATCTCATGGAACTTTTCCGGAAGCCGTTCCTTGATGACCTCCCGAAGCTCCTCCTCTGTAAATCCCAGGGCGCCGCTTTCCGCCGCCGCCCCCAGAAGGAGGATGTTAAGTACCTTTGGCGAACCAATCTCGCGGCACGCCTGCTCACCATCTACCACATAAAGGCCGCGGACCTGCTCCCTCAGATACGCAATCATCGCGTCCCCGCTGTAGGAGGAACCGGAAAGCGTGGCGGTTACCGGCATGATAGCCCGGCTGCTCACCACCATTTGCCCATCCGGCTTCAGGTAGGGAAGCATACGCACCGCCTCGCCGGGTTCAAACCCCAGTATCAGGTCGGCTGTGCCTCTGGCTATCATGGGGGAACAGATTCCCTCCCCTATGCGCACATAGCTGAACACGCTTCCGCCTCTCTGAGCCATGCCGATGGTCTCGGCGCTCATAACCGGAATGTCTTTCTTCATGGCGGCCGCGGCGATCAGTTTGGAGGCAAGGATCGTGCCCTGGCCGCCGACGCCGCAAAGTATGATATTCTTATTCATTGCCGTCACCTCCTCCGCAGGATTGCGCCGGGTTTCCGTTTCCCTCTCCCGCTCCGGCCTGCGCCGGGCCGGCTCCCGCGTCCGGCTGTGCCCCAGACGGCTTTCGGATAGCATCCACCGGACATACCTGGGCGCAGAACCCGCAGCCGGTACAGAGGGAAGCGTCCACGCATACGCGGCCGTTATCTGTGACCAGCGCCGGGCAGCCAAGCTCTCGGATACATTTCCCGCACCGGATACAACGGTCCTGGTCGATACGCAGGCAGCCCGACGGTTTTGTTATGGCGATACAGGGCGACCGGAACAGAATGGCCTTTACGCCCGGCTCCGCCGCTACCCGCTTTACGCAGGCGACGGACGCGGAAAGATCCAGAGGATTCACCGTCTCCACCACGGAAACGCCGATCCCCCGCAGAACCGCCTCAATGCTGACTTTGGCCGTCACGTCGCCCATTACGGTGCGGCCGGTGCCCGGATGGGGCTGATGGCCGGTCATGGCGGTAGTGGAATTGTCCAGCACCACAAGGGTCATATTAGCCTGATTGTACACGGCGTTCACCACGCCTGTGATAGCGGAGGCGAAAAACGTGGAATCGCCTACAAACGCGAAACAGGAAGTATCCGGCTCGATCCGTCCGACGCCCTGGGCAATGCCAAGTCCCGCCCCCATGCACAGGCAGGTATCCACCATGTCAAGAGGCATGGCGTTTCCCAGGGTATAACAGCCGATATCCCCGCAGAAGATTGTCTTTTTTCCCTTCATGGCGGTTTTTACCGCGTAGAAGGACGCCCTGTGAGGACAACCTGCGCAGAGCACCGGAGGCCGCACCGGAAGGGACGGCTGTGAGACCGATTGAGAAGACGGCTGTGAGGCCGATTGAGAAGGCGGCTGTGAGGCTGATTGGGCCAGGGGCCGGGAAATATCTTCCTGCCCCGCCGCATCGCCGAGAAAATCAGCGATATTTTGATTCACGCTGTCCCGGCTGTTCTCCCCGGCGTTCTTCACATGATGGGTCAATTTCCCGTATATTTTTACCGGAAGATGATGTTTTCCGCACAGATAGGTCAGTTCCCGCTCGATGACCGGATCCAGTTCTTCCAGGCATAAGACCTCATCCAGGCCGTATAAGAATTGTAACGCCAGTTTTTCCGGGAAAGGAAATGGCGTGGCAACCTTAAAAAGTCTCGCGGGCTGCGGACTGTCCTTCAGCGCTTCCATGGCGTAGGTAAAGCTGATTCCTCCGGCGGCTATCCCTTTCTTTCCTGTACCGCCGCACGAATCGGTGCCGGATGCGTCATCTCTGCCCGCGGCTGTCCCAAAGCCGGAGGCAGCGCCTCTTCCGCCGGACGGATAGATACGATTTCTCTCATAGGAAGAAAAATCTTCGGAAAGTGTCTCGTTCCTCGCTTCGATCTTTTCATGATTCCGAAGGGACAGGCGGGGGAAAATCACCCACCGGCCGGAATCTTTGACAAAGCCCTCCGGCCTGTTGACCCGGTATTCCTCCGCCTCCTTCACCGTCACCGAAGCGTACCCGTGACAGACCCTTGTGGTGGGCCGCAGGAAAACAGGCGTGCCGTATTTTTCCGAATAGTCAAAGGCCTCCTGTACCATCTCATAAGCCTCCTGGGCGGAGCACGGATCGAAACAGGGCACCTTGGAGAATGCGGCAAAATGTCTCGTATCCTGCTCAGTCTGAGAGGAAATGGGACCCGGATCGTCCGCCACCAGCACCACCATGCCGCCCTTGACGCCGATATATTCCAGGCTCATAAGCGGATCGGATGCCACATTCAGGCCTACCTGCTTCATCGTCACCATGACGCGGGCCCCGGCGTAGGCAGCCCCGGCCGCCACTTCCATAGCGGCCTTCTCATTGACCGACCACTCTACATAAGTTCCGGGGACGCGCCGTTTCGCTACCGTCTCCAGGACTTCACTGGAAGGAGTTCCGGGGTATCCCGCCGCAAGGTTGACTCCGGCGGCAATGGCTCCCAGCGCGATCGCTTCATTTCCCATTAAAAATTCCTTGTGCATAGCGTTACCTCTTTTTTCATTTATAAAACCGCATCGAGATTTTACGGCAATCTCACCGCGGCTTCATTCTCATACTCACTGTACTACGGCATACTTACTGTATTACGGATTCAAAACAGTCATCAGCTTTTTCCCAGAAATTCATGGCCGCACTTGCGGCAGCGGATGCTGATCTTCCCCTTTCCTCTGGGGATCCGCAGCTTCTGACCGCAGTTGGGGCACTTGAAAATCTTATACTTCCGGCCCTCCTGAAAGCGGAATTTCCATTTCCGGAAGGTCTCTGTCACCAGAAACTGATAATGAAGATACCGCTGATTCTCCTGAAACCGCCCATTGATATTCCTGGAAAACATCCGCAGGTAGAACAGGATCAGGCAGATCAGTTCCAGCACAAACAATACATTGGTCCGCAAAAACAGATTGATCACGATCAGAACCAGCGTCAGCATCGCCAGAAAACGGTTCAGTTCATCGCTTCCGTAACGCCCCACCATAAAGCGGGCAAATTTTTCTCTCAGATTTCTCAAATCATCATCTCCCCATTGTTTTCATCAGTTCCCTGCCGTACTGTGTATCACGCCGTTTTCGTCCACTGCCGCGCCCGATGAAATGCTGGTCAGATAAGCGTATTTCTGCCTCTTTACAGCTTCATCCGTAACCAATGTGGTCCGGCAGCCCTTCTGCAGGCAGGGGATAAAGCGCAGCTCCTGCACCCCGTCCCGCGTAATGTCCGCCTCCACCAGGCAGGTGTCCTGGGTCTTGCTGTTGAACCAGAAATTGCCCAGGCTGTAAAAAATGGGAACGCCATTGTAATACTCCACGCCCTGGAGACAATGGGTGTGGTCGCCGATCACAAGATCCGCGCCGGCGTCGATATACTGACGTCCCAGGCTCTGCTGGTCGGATTCAAACCGGCTGGCGCCCTCCGTTCCCCAGTGAACGTAGACCACCACAAAATCACTTGTGGCCTCGGCCTGGCGGATCACGTCCAGGAAAACTGCCGGATCGTAAGTCCGGAGCACTCCCGCGGAAGTCTCCGTGGCCGCCTTGGTAAACACGTAAGACCTCTCCACCTGGGTGGCGCTCACATAGGAAATGATCATGTCGTTGGCCTTGAAATAGACGATTCCCTTGGCCTCCTCCAGATTCCTTCCGGCTCCCACATGGGGCACGCCATAGGCATCCAGCGTGTTCAGCGTGTCGATCAGAGCCGTCTCGCCGTAATCGTAGACATGATTGTTGGCAACCGACACGATATCCACAGACAGTTTTTCCAGGTTGGCCGCCGTCTGGGGCTTTGCGCGAAAGGTATAGGTCTTGCCGGACAGAGGTTTTCCGCCGTCGCTGTATGTAAATTCATTGTTGAGCATCATAATGTCCGCGCTGCTCATCCGGCTGATCACATCAGAAGAAATGCAGCGGGTAATGTCGTTCCCCGCGCTGTGATAATAACCCATATTGGCGTAACCTTCCGCAAAACTAATATCTCCCGCAAAGGATAAGGTTACATGGTCAGGGGAGACGGTCTGTTTTTCATGCACCGCCACAGCGGTTTCCGCAGTCTTTACGCCTTCCGCGCTCTCCCCCGCGCCGGTTTCCCATCTTTCCGCTGCTGTCCCCAAACCGCCCATCCTGTTCTGAGCGGCTGCCGTCGTCAGCGCCATCGCCGCCAGCATAACTGCTGTCGCTCCCGTCAGAAGGAGCCCTGATCGCTTTTTCATGACATTCCTCCGGTCCGTATCCGAATTTATATTATTATAATCAACAATGAACGGATAGTCAATGCGGAACAGACTGCCTGCTTCCACGCCTTGAAACAGTACAGGGGCTGCAGCAGAATGCTGCAGCCCCCTCTTCCTCTTTCTGCTGTTTTCCTCTATCTGAGCGTAAAGGTTGCGCATTCCGTGTGGCTGGCTTCGGAAGCCCCGTCGCCTACGATGCCGATCCTTTCGGCCTCACAGTGGCGGTCGCTGTTGTAAATGCAGTTCACAGCCTCACAGTCAATCTCCAGCCGGTTTTCCGGCGTCTTGAACAGGTTCTTGTAGGAACCCTCTTTGTTCTGGTCGAAACTGCCGCAGCAGGTCTCATAATTGTCCTTGGCCTCAGCGCCGTCTACAATGATTGCCTGCTTGCAGCAATGGTTCTCCGAATTGTGGAGACAGTTGGTAACCGTACATTCCAATCTGGTCATGATAATTCCTCCTGTTGATCGATAATCTGCCGGGCGTATGGCCCTGAGCTGTTATATTTCTGCAGAATTATCATGCCCAGATTTAAAGAAAATATAATCGCGTTTCCATCTGCGGTGCCAAAATGAAATTTCCTTTTTTATTTCACATCCAGCTGACAGCTGGAGAGCGTAGCCAGGGCCGCCAGATGGGACTCCGGCGTAACCCCCGCGCAGCAGTCTGCCAGGACGGTGATCTTGGCGTTGGGCAGCTTTGACCGGAGAAGAAGCCCGTTGGATGCCACACAGATTTCTGTGCAGAGACCCATAATGGTGATCTCCGCTTTGAAGCTGTCAGGAACGATAGATTCCACATACTCTGCCAGTTCATAGGAGCCGAAGGTCGGCTTCTCGAAACATTTCGCCGCCTTCTTCTCCAGGGCCTGAAGCACACGGGGTTCGATCTGCCACCCTTCCGTGCCCTTGATACAGTGAAGAACCGGCAGTTTTTTGCCCTCCAGTGTATTCATGTAATTATCGTAGTGGGTATCCATTGTGTAAAGAACAGTCCCTTCAAAGGAATTGATCACACGGACTACATTTTCCACGATGGCCTGCGCCTCCGACGTTCCCAGGCTGCCGTCGATGAAATCCTTCTGCATGTCGATCACAATCAAAATCTTCTTCTGTTCCATAGTACCTTTACCTCCGGATATTTTCCAGTTTTTATTTGAAATACGCCACGCCGGACTCGAAGATTCTCATGTCCTGCTGGCCGTAGATATTCATGGCTACCGCCGTACCGCGGCGCTCCGAGTGGGCCATCTTGCCCAGGATCCGTCCGTCCGGGCTGGTAATGCCCTCGATGGCCATGTAGGAGCCGTTGGGATTCCAGAACTCATCCATGGTAGGCTCGCCCTTGTCGTTGACGTACTGGGTGGCTACCTGGCCGTTAGCAAACAGCTTCTGAAGCCACTGGTCGTTTGCCACGAAACGTCCCTCGCCGTGGGAGGCAGGATTGCAGTAGACGCCTCCCAGCTGGGCCTGAGCCAGCCACGGGGATTTGTTGGTCATAACCTTGATATAGACCATTTTGGACACATGGCGGCCGATGGTATTCATAGCCAGAGTGGGCGAATCCCCATGCTGCTCCGTGATCCTGCCCTCCGGAACCAGTCCCAGCTTGATGAGAGCCTGGAAACCGTTGCAGATACCCAGCATCAGGCCGTCCCGCTCATTCAGAAGCTTCTCGATCTCCTCCTTGATCACCGCGTTGCGGAACACGGTGGCGAAGAACTTGGCGGAACCCTCCGGCTCGTCGCCTGCGGAGAAGCCGCCGGGGAACATGACAATCTGGGCCTGGCTTATCTCTTTCTTAAACTCTTCCACCGAATCACGGATATCCGCCGCGCTTAAGTTGCGGAACACCCGGGTGCTCACTTCCGCGCCGGCCCGCTCAAAGGCCCTGGCACTGTCGTACTCGCAGTTGGTTCCTGGGAACACGGGGATAAATACGTGGGGCTTTGCCGCTTTATGTCTGCAGATATAGATTTCCTTCGCCTCGTAAGGCTGGTGGGGCACTTCCGTCTGGGCCACGCCGGACATGGTGGGGAACACTTTCTCCAGTGGTTCCGTCCACACATCCAGGGCCTCTTCCAGCGGAATCACCACAGCGCCGTACTCCAAAGCACCAGTTCCGGTGACTTCGCCGATGACCGTGTAGGAGACGGACAGTTCGCCCACCTTCCCGTCTGGAACCTCGCAGACGATATCGCCCCAGCCGGGAGCAAAGAAATCTCTGGGATCTACATTGTGCTCAATCTTCACGCCCAGCTTGTTGCCGAAGGCCATCTTGCTGACGGATTCCGCCAGGCCGTGACCCTCCACCGCATAGGCGGCGATGATCCTTCCCGCCTTCATATCTTCATGAAGCTTGCGGTAGCCGTCCAGAAGCTGTCCGTAAACCGGCAGATCGTACCGGTCACGCTCAATCCGGAAGACCACAATCTTGCTTCCGGCCTTCTTAAACTCCGGCGTGATAATATCCTTCTGGCTAGCCACGTCCACCGCAAAGGAAACCAGAGTGGGCGGCACGTTGATCTCGCCGTGATGCTCGTCGTTGAAGGTGCCGGACATGCTGTCCTTGCCGCCGATGGAGGGAAGTCCAAAGCCCAGCTGGGCGTCATAGGCTCCCAGAAGAGCCGCGAAGGGAGTTCCCCAACGGGCTGCGTCCTCGGTCATTCTCTTAAAATACTCCTGGAAGGTAAAGCGGATCTTATCCACCTGTCCGCCGCTGGCCGCGATCTTGGCCACAGAGGACACTACCGCGTACACGGCCCCATGATAAGGGCTCCAGCTAGACAGATAGGGATCATAGCCGTAGCTCATCATAGTCACCGTGTCAGTAGTTCCTCTAAGAACCGGCAGCTTGGCCACCATGGTCTGGGTCTCCGTCAGCTGATAGAGACCACCGTAGGGCATGAACACGGAACCGGCCCCGATGGAGCCGTCGAACATCTCCACCAGTCCCTTCTGGGAGCAGACATTCAGATCCCCCAGAACCGACAGCCACTTGTTCCGGATGCCTTCTGTATCGTTGATATCGGAGACCACCCTGCCGTTCTCCTGAGCCGCCGATCCCGCTGATTTCCCGTCAAACCCGGTCTCACTGGAACCGCATATCCCAGCCTCGCTGGAACTGCATGTCTCGGCCTTGCGGGAACCGTCAGATCCAGCCTCGCAGGAATCATATGTCCCAGCCCCGCAGGAACCGCATGTCTCGGCCTCGCGGGAGCCGCCAACCCCGGCCTCGCCGTATGCCGCCTTAAAAGGATTGCCCTCCGCGGACGGCGTCTCCAGAACCACGCTGGCCTCCTGATGGGCCCCATTGGTATCCAAAAATGCCCTGCTGATATCCACGATGGTCTTGCCCCGCCAGTTCATCACCAGCCTGGGCTCTTCCGTCACCATCGCCACAGGGATGGCCTCCAGGTTCTCTTCCGCGGAATAGCCCAGAAACGCGTCCACATCAGCCGGATCCAACACCACCGCCATCCGCTCCTGAGACTCGGAAATGGCGATCTCCGTGCCGTCCAGGCCGGCGTATTTTTTCGGCACCTTGTCCAGATCGATCTTCAGCCCTGCTGCCAGCTCGCCGATAGCCACAGACACGCCGCCGGCGCCGAAATCGTTGCATTTCTTGATGATACAGGATACCTCCGGACGGCGGAACAGCCTCTGGATCTTCCGCTCCGTGGGAGGATTGCCCTTCTGCACCTCCGCTCCGCACACCTCGATGCTGGCTTCCGTGTGAACCTTGGAAGAGCCGGTGGCGCCGCCGATGCCGTCCCGGCCGGTCCGCCCTCCCAGAAGGACGATGATATTCCCGGGGTCGGAGGTAAGCCGCTTCACATATTTTCTGGGAGCGGCGCCCATGACAGCACCGATCTCCATTCTCTTAGCCGCGTAATTCGGATGATAGATTTCTTTTACATAACCGGTAGCCAGACCAATCTGGTTGCCGTAGGAGCTGTAGCCGTCGGCAGCCCCGTTCACCAGCTTTCTCTGGGGCAGCTTGCCCTTCATGGTCTCGGAGATGGGCCGGGTGGGATCCGCCGCTCCCGTAATCCGCATGGCCTGGTACACATAGGTACGGCCGGACAGGGGATCCCGGATGGCTCCGCCCAGACAGGTGGCCGCGCCGCCGAAGGGCTCGATCTCCGTGGGATGGTTGTGGGTCTCGTTCTTGAAATTCACCAGCCACTCTTCCGTGACGCCGTCGATCTCTACCGGCACCACGATACTGCAGGCGTTGATCTCATCCGACTCCTCCAGATCCATAAGTTTCCCTTCCGCCCTAAGCTTCTTCATTGCCAGAAGAGCCAGATCCATCAGACAGACGAACTTATCGTCCCGGCCCTTATAGAGCATCTCACGGTCCGCCAGATACCGGTCGTAAGCCGCCTGGATGGGGGCCTTATACTCGCCGTCGGTGATGGTCACATCCTTAAGTTCTGTGGAAAAGGTGGTATGGCGGCAGTGGTCGGACCAGTAGGTGTCCAGCACACGGATCTCCGTCACCGTGGGATCCCGGTGCTCCTCGCCGCTGTAATAGTTCTGAATATGCAGAAAATCTTTGAAGGTCATGGCCAGGTTCAGGGAATCGTAAAGAGCCTTCAGTTCCGCCTCACCGAAACTGCAGAACCCGTCAAAAGACGCCACATCCGCGGGAGTGTCGAATACCGTCACCAGAGTCTGAGGCTTGTCCTCCCCGGCCTCCCTGGAATCCACCGGATTGATGCAGAAGGCCTTGACCGCCTCCGCCTGCTCCGCCGTCACATCCCCGGAAATCACGTAGGTGGTGGCGGAGCGGATCACCGGCTCTTCCTCCTCGTTCAGCAGCTTTACGCACTGCTCCGCGGAATCCGCCCGCTGGTCGAACTGGCCCGGCAGGTACTCCACGGAAAAGACCGTATCCGCCTCATCCCGAGGGAAGGTCTCCTCGTACAGCTCATCCACCGGCGGTTCGGAGAAAATAGTTCCCAGGGCCGCCTGATAGGTCCTGTCCGACAGATTTTCAATATCATAACGGATCAGAACCCGGACGCCGGTCACCGTCTTGATGCCGAGATAGCTTGCAATCTCCTCTCTCAGCTCTTTGGCCTTTACCGCAAACGCCGGTTTCTTCTCCACGTACACTCGTCTTACACTCACGATGCTTCCTCCTCAAATTGTGCGCTTGAACATTATCGACATGCTTATTGTACCACACCGCCCTAAAGAAAGAAAGCAGATTCCCTGCAAATCTTTCCGTTTCCCGCCGGTTTTGTCTATGGTTCTATTCTCCCAGAATATTGATGGCGTCCAGGGCCATCTTCATAATATCCTTCACTTCCGTCTCCGTCATCTGAAGGCGCCTGGCCAGTTCCTCCACCTTCGGCTCCCGGCCCAGCTCATCAGCCATATCCCTGGACACATCCTGAAGGAGGTTGACACGGTCCGCCATCTGCTGTCCGACCCGATTCTCCGATTCCTGCTGATCCACAGCCGCATCCAGCATGTCCCTTACACGCGCCGTCACGAATCGCTCGAAGCTGTCCTCCATGGCGGACAGTTCCTCCACAGCCAGCATAAGGGCCACATTGGCCTCCTGGACCAGATCTCCTGCCGGCAGGCCTTTTCCCACGTAATCCCGGCTGATTCCCAGCACATAGTTCAGGTTTCCTTCTACCAGCCGGCTTTTGGCCGCGCCGTCGCCTGCCAGAACCGCCTGCACCAGCCTGGCGTTCTCCGCCGCATCGCAGCTTTCGATTGCCGCCATCTCCCTCAGATACATCTGAAAAATATCAATCTCTTTCTCCATGACACGTCCTTTCTGTAAAATTACCGACAATTTCACCGCCTAAAGCCGGCCTGCAGCCGGCCGTCTCTCCGGTCCCTCCGCTGACACCAGCTCACGACTGCCTGTCCTCTTCCTGAAACCGGCTCACGGCTGCCTGCCCTCTTCCCGGAACCGGCTCACGGCCGCCTGCTCTCTTCCCAGAACCGGCTCACGGCCATTCCCACATTTCTGCGGTTTACTACCTGGAAAGGCCACCATTCTCTGGGGAACATGGCCTGGTATTCCTCCCGCAGGAACCGGTCGTCCAGCAGAAGGATCACACCCCGGTCCTCCATGGTGCGGATCACCCGGCCCGCGGCCTGCATCACCTTATTCATGCCCGGATACTGATAGGCATAATCAAAGCCTTTCTTCTCATGGCTGTCAAAATACTGTTTCAGAAGCTCCTGCTCCGTACACACCATAGGCAGGCCGCAGCCCACCACGATGGCCCCGATGAGCCGGTCCTCCTTCAGATCGATCCCCTCGGCAAACATTCCGCCCATGACGCAGAAGGCCGCCAGAGTCCCGGAAGGCTTCTCCTGAAAAGCCGCCAGGAATTCCTCCCGCTGCTTTTCGTTCATGCGGCTGCCCTGGCAGATCCAGGCGATCTCATCTGTCGGTCCGGCGGATCCATCCCGCGCCAAATCGCCGCTGTCTCCCCTGATTTTCCGCAATCTTTTCTCCTTCAGAAGCCGTTCCCACACTGCCGCCACCTCTTTCATGTAGGCGTAGGAGGGAAAGAACACCATATAATTGCCTGGCCGGGCCGTCACCGTCTGGAAGATATAGTCCGCCACCTTCTCATATTCCCGCGGATTTCTTCTGGTGTAACGGCTGCTCACGTCCTCCGCCACCAGAATGCTCCGGTTCTCCCTGGGAAACGGCGATTCCGCGTAAACCGCATAATCCTCCGGGCTGCCTCCCAGCAGGTCTTTATAATAGGTTACCGGAAGCAGGGTAGCCGAGAAAAACACCGTACTCCTGCCTTTCTGAAGGCATTCCTTCAGATGACCCGCCGGATTCATGCAGAACAGCCGGACCATGAACCGGCCGTCCTCCAAAAGCTCCGAATAGATTGTGTACGCCTCGTCAAGCCCATCAAAAACCATCAGGAAATTCCGCAGTTCAAAATAAAACTCCAGCACCAGATCCCGGTCCTCAAACTGGCGGTTCTCCTCCATGAAGGTCTCCAATTCTCCGTAAAGGGACTGGAGAACCGCCGCCAGCGCGTTGATATTGTTCCGGACAATATATCCGTCTCCTTCCCGCTTCATCTCCAGAAGCTGACGGTTGGTCCGGTCCAGAAGCCGCGACAGCTTCCCGTTTTTCCCCTGCAGGATCCGTTTTGCCAGAAGCACATCCTCTTTTATCAGCCGGGCGCTGTACATCTCCCGCCCCCGGGACACCAGATTGTGGGCCTCGTCCACCAGAAACAGATACTCCCCCGATACGCCTTCGGAGAAATACCGCCGCAGCCGCACATTGGGGTCGAACACATAATTGTAATCGCAGATCACCGCATCCACCCAGCTGCTGATGTCCAGACAGAATTCAAAGGGACATACCTGAAACTGCTCCGCGTATCTGAGGATAATCTCTCTGGTAATTCCAAACTCCCGGTGAATGATCTCATAGACGGCGTCATTGACCCGGTCAAAATGCCCTCTGGCATAGGGACAGTCATCGGGATTGCAGGAAGGCGTGTCCAGAAAACACAGTTTCTCCTTCGCCGTGATGGTCACCGACTTCAGATACATTCCCCGCTCCTTCAGTATGGAGAACGTCTCCTCGGCCACGCTTCTGGTAATAGTCTTAGCCGTCAGATAGAACAGCTTTTCCGCCAGTCCTTCTCCCATAGCCTTCAGGCTGGGATACACCACGGACAGGGTCTTTCCCACTCCCGTGGGCGCCTGAATGAACAGATTCTTCTTTCTGGAAACGGACCGGTACACAGACACGGCCAGCTCCTTCTGTCCGGGCCGGTACTCATAGGGAAATTCCAGATCCTTCAGGGACGCGTCCCGGCGGATACCGTGTTCATACAGATACCTGGCCCATTTCACATATTCATGGATCAGGCCCTGAAACCATTCATTTAACTCTTCAAAAGTGTAATCCTTTGTAAACCTTCGAATATCCTCCGTCTCCAGGTTACAGTAGGTTACCTGAATCGATATGGCATCCAGGCTGTTATCCGCGCTGTACATGTACCCGTAGCACATGGCCTGGGCCAGATGAACCGGCACCGGCTCCTCCATCCGGTCCAGATCCATATAGACGCCCTTGATCTCATCTATGGTGACCTGATCCGGCTCCTCGATCACGCCGTCGGCACGGCCTTCCACCAGAATCTGGAATTCCCCCTCATCGATGGTATGCTTCAGAGACACTTCCGCGTGATACGCGGCTCCCATGCGCCGCTGGATCTTCCGATGGATACGGCTCCCCGCCTGCATGGCCTCCTTCTCGGCGCCGGCCAGCCGGCGGTTGTCGATGTCGCCGCCCCGCAGGACGAACTCCACCAGGCTGCGGACCGATATGCGGATACAGCGTCTCTCTTCTGTTTTCCCGGCTACAGCCATCGCACCACCCCTCTCGGCCTCCTTGCTCATACATATCAGCGTCGCTAAATCCAGGACAAACAGACAAGCAAGCTTGTCCTCTCTCTATAATACTTGAAAGCCCTCAGAGCGTTCCGCGCTGCCGCGCTCCCACGCTCCGATATAGATTTGCGACTGGGCTTTCATAGTAAAAAAGGGAACTGCCGGACCTGAATCTGACAATTCCCTTCTCATCACCTGCGTCACATTATGCCGCTCTCTTGGCCGCCTTCTTGTCAAGGAACTCTTCGAATTCCTTGTTCTCTCCGTTGTAGGAAACGGTGAGCACCTTAGTCAGGTCCAGACTGAGCACGCCCAAAATCGATTTGGCATCGATCACGACACGGTTGTAAAATACATCCACATCAAAATCACACTGGGCCGCAGCCACCACAAATGCCTTTGCGTCCTCCAAAGTAGGCAACATGATTTTTCTCTGCTTCATCATTTCATCAAACTCCTTCGATATAACAAATAGTAAATTCCTCACGACCCACGTTATATCACAGGAAGCTGAAAATGTCAAATGTCCTGCCGGAAATTCTACCTTTTACCAGTGAAACCTATGTCCCCACCGGTCAAATTCGTACAAAATCACGTGATTCTCCGTCACCAGGATATCCATGGGGACATCATGTTCCTCCCGGATCAGCCCGTCGCTCAAAGACGCTTCCCGGCACAGCGCCATGCGTATTCCCGGAGTTTTGGGAAGAAAACGGTCATAATATCCGCCGCCGTAACCCAGGCGGGCGCCGTTCTCCTCATCCGCCGACAGACAGGGTACGATACACAAGGAGATCTCTTCCGGGCGCACTGCCGGACAGTTCTCCGGCGGTTCCAAAAGCCCGAAAGCTCCCGGCCTCAAATCGTCCGGCGAATGAATCTCACAGGCCTCCATAACACCGGGACAATCCGGAACACAGCGGGGAACCGCCACTCTTCTGCCGGCGGCCAGGGCCTTATCTATGATTGCCCCGGTATCTACCTCGTCCCCTGCGCTCACATAGGTAAATATGAGCCCGGCTTCCCGAAATACCGGCAGAGCCGTCACGTATCCGCAGATCCGCACATCCGCTTCCCTGCGGTACCCTTCATCCAGGCTTCGTCTCTGCTGTCTTAAACACCTACGTAAAATCTTCTTCTCCAGCTGGATCCTCGTCATAGTCTTCACCTGCGCTGCGGTAGACATTGCAGTAAATCTCCTGCCTGTTGGGCCGCAGTTCCTTTTCCATCATTCGATAGAATGCAGGATCGTCAAGCAGTTCCACTACGTCGCTGTCATACCTGGTGCCTCTCCCTGCCCGAAGCTCCTCCATCAGCCTCTCAAAGGACTTGGCGTGGGCGTAACTCCGCCCGATATCATCTGTGGCCGCGTCAATGGAATCGGCCGCCGAAATGATCCCCACCATCTTCACCAGATGAGGCGGACACTCATCACATGGGAAAGGATACCCTTTCTCCTCATTGGCCCACAGATGATGATGGAGAGCGACCTCCGCTATCTCGTCATATCCGGCGGCCCGCAGAAGCTTTTCTCCCAGACGGGGATGGAGCTTGATACATTCAAACTCCTCATCCAGAAGCTTCCGCTCATACAAGCCTACATAATTCAGGATCTTATTCTTTCCCAGATCATGGTAACGGCCACAGTCATAGGCAAACCTGCAGATCTCATTTCTGTTGGCCCGCACCTGCTCCGCATCGGCACAGCCCAGGACGCCCACCAGCTTTTCCGGATTCTTCCGGATCATCTGCCGGCAGAGAAGCTCCGCGATCCACGCCACCATCAGGGAATGGACATAGGTCGGCGGATGGCAGGCCAGAAAATAGTCCAGCATATGGTCCTGGAAGGAGGTATCGTTGACAATACGGAATTCCATGATCTCCCCTACCAGGCCGCTTAAGAGATTCTCGGTATCGCTTTTAACCATGTGCAGCAGATAATGGCGGCTCTTCTTCCGGGCGTCGGATATCCGCTGCTCATAAGGCGCGGACTCCGCCGGATCCATGTTTTTGGCATAAGCCGCCGCCAGAAGCGATACCCGCAGGATTCGGATCGCCCCCTCCTCGGAATAATCCGTGGGATCCGCGCTTTCGCAGATCTCAAGGAGCCGGTCCAGAAGTTCCTTTCCAGTGATCAGGCCCTCATGATAGCAGGCGGACTCATGGATAAACCGGGCCCGGACCTTCAGCCCCTGGCCGCCGTGCCTGACCGCCTGTTCCGGATGATCGTAGATGTAGCGGGCGGATTCCAGAACCGCGGAGCCTATGACCGGATCGTATCCCCGCCGAAGGTAATCCAGGAAACGGGTCCTGTCAAAATGAAGCTCATAGATCAGGGATTCCCACGGAATCTCTGGATTCTTCGCCCGGTACTCCGGGGATTCATAGATCTCCATACATTCATCATAGATCTTCATGTAATCGGCAAACCCCCTGCTCAGATCGTGGGAACCCCCCTCCTGGGAGATTCCTTCCTTAATATCAATGGCGTTCTTCCGATAACTGTAGCAGCGCAGCACATACGAACGGGTTTCCTCGTCACGGATATCCCAGTAATCCTTCAGATAACCGGCGCCTTCCTCAAAATACTCCCGGATCCGGTCGGAAAACAGCCGGTTACTCTCGCTGAGGTACTCCGGTCTCATATATATCAGGGTCAGCCCGGCATAGTAAAGTTCCCGGATATAGAGCATCCGATCCCCTTTTATCTGCGCATACTGAAGGAGAAGACGGTGAATATAGTGGGCGACTCCGCTGTCCAGACTGTTGCCAGGGGCAAACAGCCTGGCGGCAAACTCCTCAAGATCCGCCACATCCTGCTCTTCCAATTCTTCCGGCTTTCTGGAAAACAGGACCTCATCCAACAGCCTGTCGTTGGCCGCGCGCAGATTGTAAAGCTCCTGGGCATTCTCATGAACCTGAGCGATCAGCTCCGTGGCCGGCACCGCGGAGTCAAAGCGAGGCTTCGTCAGTTTCTGTACTTTAATCAAATTATCTACATACGTCTCGTAAAGTCCGGTCATAATATCGCAATCCCTTCCATCTTGCTCTGTGGTTTAGAATTATAACATACTACCGGCCTGTAACTCAAGTATTTTCATATTTAAATATACCTCACGGCTTTCCGGCTCCGTATCTTGTCTTCTCCTTCGCGGCTATGCCCCCAGAAATCGGAATATTTCTTTCCAATAGCCCTCCAGCACCTTCGTGGAGGAATTGAAAATCTCATGTTTTGTCTCCGGCACCTTCACGATCCGGGCCTCCGTCCTGCCTGCTTCGTTGATCTTCCTCACAAACCGCTCCTGCTCCCGGTTCACCACAAAGGTATCCTTCTCCGCCTGGAACAGAAGGATCGGCGTCCTGATCTTCTTCCACGCCGTACTCTGAAGATAGACGTTCAGCTTCGCCGCTCCCAGAAGCCACCCGCAGCTGGGGGCCGTCATCTGAAACAGAGGCTCCCGTTCCCGTTTCTTCTGATAATAATCATACCGCTCCCGGTTCATGGACGGACTGGCCTCAAAGGTCTCCTTTCCATCGAAGGGATGTCCTCCCGGCACATATTCCCCGCTTCTTCCCATACGGCACAGAAGATCGGCCAGGCCGGCCGCTACATGCCAGGGAAGCCCCTTTGTCAACGGCCGGATCATGGGCGAGGTCAGCACCGCCTTTTGAAACAGAGGCGAAGAGCCCGCCGGTTTCTCCTGCGTGCCTGCGAAGCCGGATGACGCTGCCAGGGCTGCCGCCGCCACGCCGCCTCCCATGGAATGGCCGTAAAGATACAGAGGCAGATCCGGATTCTCCTTCTTCGCCAGCCGGGCCACCGCCAGCAGATCCCTCACGTAGCGGCCGAAGCTGTCCACATGGACCAGGCACAGGTCTTCCGCCAGACGATAGCTTCTGCCGTGGCCGCAGTGGTCGTGCATATACACATGATAATGATTCTTCAGAAAATAATAGATGATCTCCTGGTACTTCTCTTCCGTCTCCGTAAAACCATGGGATACGACAACGGTCCCCGCCGCGTCATCCGCCCGATATGCTGCACAGTACAGCTTCCTGCCCTCTCCCCGGTCCAGATAACAGATTCTTCTTCTCTTTTCCAGATATGGCGCAACCACGTCCGTCATGGTCCGCTCATAATCCTCTTCTCTCAAAATCGCATCAAACATAGCCGCCCTCCTTCTGACATCACCCTGTAAGCCGTTTTGCGCCGATTTTCTTCCCCCATCTCATTATACCGGTTCTGACACAGGGATTCAAGAGATTTCATCACAAGAAAAAAACTGTGAAAAATCGTCATTTTATCGCATATTTAGTAATAAAAAACTTTTTTTATGCAAAATATTACCAAAAAATCAAAGACAACTTTCCCCATATTTCGCTTTACTAAGTCGATACAATAAAGTATTACATGCTTTTAATTGTTATTCTCACATAGGCAATGTTGTTTTTTCCATTGACAAATCCTTTCCTCATGTATTATAATGCCACTATCGTAAGGAATGGTTCCAGTATTTATCTGGAAATCTAAAAAAGGAGGATTTTAACTATGAAAGACAAGAACAAAGGCGGCGGCGCGTTACTGGGAGCAGCGTTTATCATGGCCACCTCGGCCATCGGCCCGGGCTTTTTGACACAGACCGCTACGTTTACGGGAACTCATAAAGCCAGCTTCGGCTTTGTTATCCTGGCATCCATCGTTCTGGCAGCCATCGCCCAGATCAATATCTGGAGAGTGCTGTGCGTATCCGGCCTCCGCGGTCAGGATGTAGCCAACAAGATCCTGCCCGGCCTGGGCTACGTGGTATCAATTCTGGTGGCATTCGGCGGACTGGTCTTCAACATCGGCAACGTCGGCGGCGGCGGACTGGGATTCAACACTCTTCTGGGACTTCCCACCAAGTTGGGCTGCGCCCTGGCGGCAATAATCGCTATCGCCGTATTCCTGATCAAGGACGCCAAAGCGGCCATGGATAACCTGGCCAAGGTTCTGGGCGGCATCATGATCGTGGTCATCTTTGTCGTCATCATCGTGGTTAAGCCTCCGATCGGCGACGCCCTGGTCAACACCGTGGTTCCTTCCACCGGTTACGGCGCCCTGGTTCCCGCCATCATCACTCTGCTTGGCGGTACCGTAGGCGGCTACATCACCTTCTCCGGCGCTCACCGCCTGATCGACGCGGGAATCACCGGCGAGGAGAATCTGAAAGAGATCAACAAGAGCTCCGTCATGGGTATCGGAATCGCCACACTGGTACGAATCTTTTTGTTCCTGGCAATTCTGGGCGTGGTAGTTAAGGGCGTTACTCTGGACGCCTCCAACCCGGCGGCAGACGCTTTCCGGCAGGGAGCCGGCGAGATTGGCTACCGCTTCGCGGGACTGGTAATCCTGTGCGCGGCCGTAACCTCCATCATCGGAGCGGCCTACACCTCCGTATCCTTCCTGAAGACCTTCCATCCGGCCATTGCCGACCATGAAAACTGGGTTGTGATCGGATTCATCATTGTTTCGACGATCATCATGCTGCTCATCGGCACCACCCCGGCCACAATGCTGATTCTGGCCGGCGCAGTAAACGGGCTGATCCTTCCCATCACCCTGGGCATCTGCCTCATCGCCTCCCAGAGCAAGAAGATCATGGGCGACGACTACAAGCATCCGCCGGTACTGCTGGTGCTGGGCATCATCGTGGTCCTGATCTCCGCTTACCTGGGAATCACCACATTCATGTCCAACATGGGCAGCCTGCTGGGATAATATGACAGCGGCCGCATCCAGACGCATACATCACTCATATCCGTCCGGACGCCGTGCGTTTTAAATGCCAAAGAAGGTGCAATCACAGTTTATCATGGTTGCACCTTTCTTCCTATATTGCGCTGTGGAAAACAAAACTGCCGCAGTCACAGGTTTCCGGCCGGTTTTAACGGAGGAATCCCTGTCTGGCAGAAATCCATATTCAGAAAGGAGAAACAAGACAACCCTATGCAGAAAATCAAGATTTTGACCGCAGGCGACAGCTCTCTGCTGGTGGAGTTCGGCAAGGAGATCAGCCCGGACATCAACCGGAGGATTGCCGCCACCATCCAGCTGATGCGGGAACAGAACATTGAGGGCGTAGTGGACGTGATCCCTGCCTTCTGCTCTCTCCTCATCAACTACGACCCCCGGGTGGTCCGCTACGATCAGATGAAGAAACGGATCGAAGGACTGGTCAGCGTGGACGTGCGCACCGGGAACCAGGCGAAGAAAATCTACGAGATACCAGTTCTCTACGGCGGCGAGTACGGCCCCGACCTTCCCCACATCGCGGAGCACGCCGGTTTAAGCCAGGAAGAAGTGATCCAAATCCACTCTTCCGCCGATTATCTGATCTACATGCTGGGATTTCTGCCCGGCTTCTGCTACTTAGGCGGCCTGGACGAGCGGATCCACACGCCAAGGCTTGCCAACCCAAGGCTCAAGATTCCCGCGGGAAGCGTGGGAATCGGCGGTTCTCAGACCGGCATCTATCCTCTGGATTCCCCGGGCGGATGGCAGCTGATGGGCATGACCCCGGTAAAAACCTACGACCCCAACCGGGAGGTTCCCATCCTGGTGCAGGCCGGAGAATATATCCGCTTCGTCCCCATCGACGAGGCAGAATACAAACGGATTCAGGAACTGGTAGCTAAAAATGAATACCAGTGTACCGTCCGGGAAGAGGAGGCGTAACCATGGGAATTCGTATTCTGAAAGCGGGAATGATGACTACCGTCCAGGACCTGGGCCGCACCGGCTACCAGAGCCAGGGCTTCCCTGTGGCCGGCGTCATGGACGTCCGTTCCTTCCGGATCGCCAACCTTCTTCTGGACAACCCGGAAAATGAAGCGGTTCTGGAATTTACCCTGATCGGCCCCACCCTGGAATTTACGGCGGATACGCTGATCGCCATCACCGGCGGCGACTTCCAGCCCACCATCAACGGGGAGCCGGCCCCCATGTATACAGCTATCTATATCAACAAAGGCGACGTGCTGAAATTCGGCAGCGCCCGGACCGGCAGCCGGGGCTATGTGGCTTTCTCCTGCTACCTGCAGATCCCGGTAGTCATGGGCAGCCGCTGCACCAACATGAAAAGTTCCATCGGCGGCTTCAAGGGCCGGAAGCTTCAGGATGGCGACTACATCAACTTCCGGATCAAGAGGCGCTATCTGCGTTTCTTTTTGTCCCGCTCCCTGGATCTGGACGAGTTTGACCAGGAGGAGGCCACACTTCGGGTGGTCATGGGCCCCCAGGATTACATGTTCAGCAAGCAGGGTATCGATACCTTTTTAAACAGCGAATACATCGTGACCAGCGATTTCGACCGGATGGGCTGCCGTCTGGAGGGCCCCTTCATTTCCCGGAAGGAAGATTCCGACATGATCTCCGACGGGATCGCCTTCGGCTCCATCCAGGTGCCGGCACACGGAAAGCCCATTATCCTGCTGTCCGACCGGCAGACCACCGGCGGATACCCCAAGATCGCCACTGTTGCCAGCGTGGATATCCCCAAAATCGTCCAGAGAAAAACGGACCACAAGATCCATTTTAAAGCCATCACCGTCCAGGAGGCCCAGCGGCTGTACCTGGAGGAAATGGAAGAACTGAATGAGATGCGCAAGAAAATCCATCAGCCCTGTAAGGAAGTCCTGGAATGCCGCCAGACGGCGCGCAGGCTGCGCAGGCTGTTTGAAAGTGAATGAGAAAGGAGAAACAGATTATGGATTTGGAAAAAATTGCAGGGTTGGTTAAACTGATTGAGGATTCTACACTGAAAGAATTCACGTATAAAGACGGCGACGTAAAGATCACCATGAGCAAGCTGGACCATCCGCCGGTGGTAGCCGCCGGGATGCCGCCCATGCCTATGCCCATGGCTCCCGCGGCTCCGTCTCCCGCTGCCGCCCCGGCTGCTCCCGAGGAGGAGGAAGTTCTCTTCATCACCTCTCCCATCGTGGGTACCTTCTACTCCGCCGCGGCTCCGGACGTGCCTGCTTTCGTCCGCGTAGGCGACCATGTGAAGGAAGGCCAGACCGTGTGTATCCTGGAAGCCATGAAACTGATGAACGAGATCCAGTGTGAATTTGACTGTGAGATTGAGGCCGTCCTGGTCAGCAACGAGCAGAAAGTCGAGTACGGCCAGCCCCTGTTCCGCGTAAAGAAACTCTAAGCCGCAGGAGGTGACGACATGATTAACAAAGTTCTGATCGCCAACCGTGGGGAGATCGCCGTCCGCATCATCCGGGCCTGCCGCAACATGGGCATCCAGAGCGTGGCCATCTACTCCAAGGAAGACGCAGGCAGTCTCCACGTCCAGCTGGCGGACCAGCGGATCTGTATCGGCGAGGGGCCTGCCAAAAGCAGCTACCTGAACATGGACCATATTATCTCCGCCGCCCTGAACGTACAGGCGGACGCCATCCATCCCGGCTTCGGGTTCCTGTCGGAGAACAGCGCATTTGCCAGGAAATGCAGGGAGAACGGCCTGATTTTCATCGGCCCGGACCCGGACGTCATCGACCGCATGGGCAATAAATCCCAGGCCAGAAAGACCATGATGGACGCGGGCGTCCCCGTGGTTCCCGGCTCCAAGGGAGCCGTCTATGACGTGGAAGAGGCCAGAAAAGACGCGGCCCGCATCGGTTATCCCATCATGATCAAGGCCTCCTCCGGCGGAGGCGGCAAGGGCATGCGGGTAGCACGCTCCGACGACGAGTTTGAGCTTCAATTCAACATGGCACAGCGGGAATCCGCCAACGCCTTCGGCGACGACGCTATGTACCTGGAGCGTTTCGTAGAGAATCCCCGCCATGTAGAAATCCAGATCATGGCGGATACCCACGGAAATGTAGTAGCCCTGGGCGACCGTGACTGCTCCGTCCAGCGGAACCACCAGAAGCTGATCGAGGAGTCCCCCTCTCCCGCCATCGACAACGCCACCCGCCAGAAGATGAATGAGTACGCGGTCCTGGCGGCCAAAACCGTAGGCTACACCAACGCGGGAACCATCGAATATATCGTAAGCCCCAGGGGAGAATTCTTCTTTATGGAGATGAACACCCGGATCCAGGTGGAACACGGCGTCACCGAGATGGTGACCGGCACCGACCTGATCATCGAACAGATCCGGGTGGCTATGGGCGAGCCCTTAAGCTTCACCCAGGCGGATATCCATCCCATGGGCCACGCCATCGAGTGCCGCATCAACGCGGAGATTCCCGAGCGGAATTTCATGCCCAGCCCCGGCAAAGTGCAGTTTCTTCACCTGCCGGCCGGCAACGGCGTCCGGGTGGACACGAGCCTGTACAGCGGCTACCATATCCCTTCGGAATATGATTCCATGATTGCCAAGATCATTGTCCACGCTCCCACCAGGGAAGCCGCCATACGGAAGATGCGCTCCGCCCTGGACGAGACAGTGATCCTGGGCGTGGACACCAATCTGGACTTCCAGTATCAGATCATGCGCCATCCCGTCTTCCGGGAGGGCAAGGCCGATACCGGATTTATCGAGAGCTTTATGAAAATGAAACCAAATCAGGAGGACAGCAGTTATGTATCGAGTGGACCTTAACAGCGACCTGGGGGAAAGCTTCGGCCGCTACACCCTGGGAAATGACGATAAGATCATCCCGCTGGTCACTTCCGCCAATGTGGCCTGCGGCTACCATGCTTCCGACCCGGTAGTCATGGACAAGACCATCGCCATGGCCGCGGCGGCAGGCATCCAGGCAGGCGCCCATCCCGGTTTCCCGGATCTGATGGGCTTCGGCCGGAGAAACATGGCCGTGACAGCCGAGGAAGCCTACGCTTACACCATGTACCAGCTGGGGGCCCTGGACGGATTCCTCCGCGCCCACGGCATGAAGATGCAGCACGTAAAGCCCCACGGCGCTTTCTACAACATGGCCGCCAAGGACTACGCCATGTCCAAGGCCATCTGCCAGGCTGTGAAGGACTTTGACGACAGCCTGATCGTGCTGGCACTGTCTGGCGGAGAGCTGGCCAGGGCATCCCTGGATCTGGGCCTTCGCACCGCCCAGGAGGTATTCGCGGATCGGGCCTATGAGGAGGACGGAACTCTGGTGAACCGCCGCAAGGAAGGCGCCATGATCACCGACGAAAACGAGGCCATCGCCCGTGTGGTCCGTATGGTCAAGGAGCAGAAAGTCACCGCCATCACCGGCAAAGACATCCCCATCAAGGCGGATTCCGTCTGTGTCCACGGCGACGGGGCCAAGGCCCTGGCCTTCGTGGAGAAAATCCGCGCGGAGCTGACCAAAGAGGGCGTGACCATCTGCCCGCTGAAAGAGATCGTATAGGGAACAACCTGCGGAAACGAAAAGGGGCGGCGGCAGAATCACCTGAAAACTGAACTGTCAGAAACGCGCGCCGCCAGGCATACCATAAAAATACAAAAAACGCGTCACTGGCGCGTTTTTTGCATACTGACGTAATACGAGCAGAGCGTCACTGGCGCTCTGCTCGCATTCTGTAAGTATAAATGAAATCCTGCCGTTCTGTATCTTCTGTCTTCTGTTCCTTCTTTGAAAGTTATTTCTTTAAGCGTCACTTCTTTGGAAGTTACTTCTCTGTGAATTACTTCTTTGTGAGAACGCCGTCGGCGCCGGCCGTCCTGCCGTCAGGCGTCGTCCCGGAGACCACCATCCTGCCGTCAGCTCCGAAATAGTAATCATTGCCGGTCACAGTATGATAGGCATTGGCTATCATATATCCGTCGCTTCCGAAATAATACCAGCTGCCGTTCTCCGAAAGCCAGGTATCCTGAGGATAGCTTCCGTCCTGGTTCCTGTACCAGTATCTTCCGTCCTCCGTCGTCTGCCATCCGATATTCTTGTACGTATAAATCGCATTGCCCGGAAGCGCAACTCCATCCTTGTAAGCCACATCTACGTCCACCTTATAGGCCGCTTCATTAGCTGCCGCCGCTTCCGCGGAAACATGGAATGAACCGCTCTCTACCCAATCACCTTTCTTATCCGTAGCCGATACGGGCTTAACCTTAAAGGTATAGTCCCCTTCCTTCTGCATAAATGGCCGGAAATCATAGGTGGTTCCGAAGGTCTCCGCCTGATTGGATTTGCCTTTTCCGTCGCTTATGCTGACAAGATAGCTTCTGGCTCCGAAGGCTTCCTCCCAGTTGCCGCGGCCATTATCGCCCCACCAGGCCCTCTCAATCTCATTCACGGTGTCATAGGCCTTCGGCAGCTGAACATAAAGTCTCAGCATGGTCTTATCGTTCTCCCTGGTCCCTCCTGTCAGCTTGGCTCCCAGGCCGCTCAGATGAATATCCTTGGAATGGTTGCTGGCAAAATAGTACCCATCCTCCGCCGTCAGCAGCACCACATAGATATCCGTACCAAAATCATACGCTGTATCGGATTCCGTGTCATAATAGGCGGAATAAACATTATCAACTGTATAATGAGTTCCGGACGTGGTAGCGAAAACCTCCGGTATGCCCTCGTCGTCATAGCCTTCCGACTCAAATTTCACGCTCACGCTGGAAATCTTCGTAGCTGCCGCTGCCGGAAAACAGGTCACTGCCAGACAGGCTGCCGCCATCAGCGCCGCACTGAATATTTTCATTATTTTCATACACAATCATCCTCCTGTTCTGACCGTTTTTATATCCTTATTATAATCAAGCTGCCATTTCTTGTAAATGATTATTTTTCCGGTTTCACTTTTTTTTCACAGGATTTTCATTTTTTGTTCAAGAACTCTATTTACAATCATGTTACATCGTTTTCGTGAAAGGAGACATCTATGGACTACCGGCATGAATGGAAACATGAGATAAACCAGTCGGACATCATCGCCCTCCGGCAGCGCCTGCAGGCCGTCACAGAGCCTGATCCTCACGCCGCAGACGGCGTATATCTGGTGCGAAGCCTGTATTTCGACACTCCGGAGGATACGGCCCTCCGGGAGAAGCTGGACGGCGTAAACCGAAGAGAGAAATTCCGCCTCCGCTGCTATAACAGGGACACATCGGTCATCCACCTGGAGAAAAAAAGCAGGGAAAACGGCCTTGGCAGCAAGCAGACGGCGGAACTGACCGCCGCCCAGACCCAGGCTATAATCCGCGGACATACGGACTGGATGCTGTCCCACGGCCATCCTCTGGTCAGAGAACTGTACGCGAAAATGCGCACCCGGGGCCTGCGCCCCAGAACCATCGTGGATTATACCAGGGAACCTTTCATCTATGGCCCGGGCAACGTCCGGGTCACTCTGGACTATAACATCCGCACCGGTTTAAACTCCACGGATTTTCTGAATCCGGACTGCGTCATGATTCCCGCGGGAGGCGCTCCCGCCATCCTGGAAGTAAAATGGGACGGGTTTCTGCCCGACATTATCCGCTGCGCGGTCCAGCTGAAAGGGCGGCACTCCGCCCCATTTTCCAAATACGCCCAGTGCCGGGTATACGGCTGACGGCATACCTTCATACAAACCAAAAGAAAGGATATCCTCACCATGACATTCAACGACATCTTCAAATCCAGTTTTCTGGAAAATGTAACCGCTATCAGCCCCTTTGACATGCTTCTTGCCCTTCTCCTGGCCTTTGGCCTGGGCATGCTGATCTTTTTCGTCTATCAGAAGACCTATCAGGGCGTCATGTACTCTTCCAGCTTCGGCGTGACCCTGATCGCTCTCACCATGATCACAACCCTGGTGATCCTGGCCGTCACCAGCAATGTGGTGCTGTCCCTCGGTATGGTCGGCGCCCTTTCCATCGTCCGCTTCCGCACCGCCATCAAAGAGCCATTGGATATCGCTTTCCTTTTCTGGTCCATCGCGGCAGGCATTGTGCTGGCGGCAGGACTGATCCCGCTGGCCGTCATCGGAAGCGTCATAATCGGCATCATCCTCCTGGTCTTCGTCAACCGGAAACCCCACAGCAATCCGTACATTCTGGTTCTCCAATGCGACGGCCGCGAAAGCGAGCAGACAGCGGCAGAATACATAAAGCAGACGACACGGTACGCCGCCGTCAAAAGCAAAACCGCCCAAAAAGGCCTGATCGAAGTGAACTTCGATGTACGGCTGAAGGACGGCGACACGGACTTTATCAATACACTGGCCGACATGAATGGCGTAACCAGCGCCGTTTTAGTCAGCTACAACGGCGATTATATGGGGTGATGTCATGTCCGGCAGCAAACATATCCAACTGATCTGCATCATCGCGGTATTGTGTACGCTCATTCTTACTCTTCTGTTCATGAACGGCCAATCCATCGGCATTGCGGTTATGACTGACGGAGATTCCGCAGACGGACAGTTCACGGCCAACGACCGGCTTACGGACTGGGCAGATTCCGATGTCACACAGATCCGCCTGACCGGAGACGGCGCCGATATCGACGGCAGCGGGGCTTACGCAAACGGCGGCAGCGTCTATATCCGGTATGCCGGCAAATACATTGTGTCCGGCAGCCTGACTGACGGCAGCCTGATCGTTGATGCGGACGGTGACGACAAAATCTGGATCCGGCTGGACGGCGTGGATATCCACAGCGAGGACACAGCGGCCATCCTGGTGGAACAGGCCGAAAAAGTGTTCCTGACCCTTCCGGAAAGTTCCTATAACACGATTTCCTCCGGATCCGAATTTTCTCAGGAAGCCGTCTCCTCCGGTATCGACGGCGCAGTCTATTCCCGGGACGATCTGACCATCAACGGAAGCGGCTCTCTGGAGGTGACCTCCGGATACCGGCATGCCGTCGTCTGCAACGACGATCTGGTGATTACCGGCGGGACCATATCTCTGGAGGCTGTCCAGGACGGAATCCATGCCAATGACAGCGCACGAATCGCCGATGCGGACATCACGATCACAGCCGGCGACGATGGAATCACCGTATCCAACGATGAAAACACCGGATATATCTATATGGAATCCGGCAGCGTCTCCATCCCATCCTGCTACGAGGGAATGGAGGCATACAACGTTACCATCGCAGGCGGCACCGTGGATATCGCTCCCACCGACGATGGAATCAACGCCAACGGTTACGGAAGCGATGCCTTCATCTCCATCACAGGCGGCGATATCCGCATCGTGAATCCCGCCGGCAGGGATGCCGACGGACTTGACTCCAACGGCAGCATCGATATCAGCGGCGGCACCATTTTCATCAGTGTCAGCGGCACCGGCGGAAACTGCGCCCTGGACTGCGGCACGGAAAGCGGAGGCGTATGCCGGATCAGCGGAGGAACCTTGATTGCCGCCGGCGGAAGCGCCATGGCCGAAGGCTTCGACTCCACCTCCGAGCAGTGCTTTATCATGCATACCCCCGAAGCCGCCGTCTCCGACGGTACAGCGGTAACCCTGACAAATGAAGCCGGAGACACGCTGATCTCAGACACCCTGCCCTGCGGCTTCTCCCTTCTGATCCTCAGCACGCCTGATCTGAACCTGGGGGATACCTGCACCCTTACCATCGGCGACACAGAAACCGAACTTACCGTAGACAATTCATCGGTCTCCGCCGCCTTCGGCGGCGGGCGGATGAAAGGCATGGGCGGCCCCGGCAGAGGCGGCTTTCCGCAGGAGCGCCCCGCCGCCGAAAATCCTGACGCCGGGAATTCGGACGCTGGAAACTCCGGCGCCCAACGCTTCGACAGAGGCGCATTCCCAGAGGAACGCCCCGCCGCCGAAAATCCTGACGCCGGGGACTCAGGCACCCAGGACTCTGGCGCCCAACGCTTCGACAGAGGCGCATTCCCAGAGGAACGTCCCGCCGCCTGGAATCCTGATGCTGGGGACCCGGGCGCCCAACGCTTCGACAGAGGCACATTCCCAGACGAACGCCCCGCTGCCGAAAATCCTGATGCTGGGGACCCGGGCGCCCAGCGCTTCGACAGAGGCGGCCGAGGCCAATGGCAGGGGCGCCGGGAAGCATTTGACGACGCACAGACTGCCGACACCTTCACTGTCACTCCGATGGCCCTGGCCCTGACCGGCATATCGGCGCTGCTTCTGCTTGTCGGACTCTTTGCCGCCTTTCGGCAAAAATCTCTGTGGTAGGCCGCCCTTTCCCAGACCTCAATACAAAAAACGCGTCACTGGCGCTTTATTTGTATACTGACGTAATACAAAAAGAGTATCGCTGGCGCGTTTTTTGTATACTGACGCAATAAAATACCCGGGCGAAGGGGACGTTACAGTATCGCTGCAGTGAACATTTCACTGTAAGATTTCTGCGACAGCCTCTCCGCCCGGGCTCTTATATTTTACATACCTGCTCTTATCTCGTAATAATATCTACCGGCACATCAAAAATCTTTGACACCTTCAATATGGTATCGATATGTCTTCCCACAGCTGCCGCCATATGATGTGTGGGGCCTGCCTCACTCCAGCGGTTGCAGAACTCCCTGGCGCCGCAGGTAAAGCGGGTTCTCATATTGGTATCGCCAAAGGTGAAGATGGGGCCGGGCTCGTTGACGCCCTCCGCCACCACGAATTTGAAGTGTCCGTCCTTGTCCTGGGTGATGCCCAGATACGTAACCGGGCCTGTAGGCGGATAGAACTGAGTCAGATAGCCGCCGCCGGTCTTGCCGTGGAACACGGGGACGATCTTCATGGTCGGCTTCTTCGCCTGGGAAATATCGGCGTCGCCGGAACCGGAATGACCGATAATGCAGATGTCCTCGTTGAAATCAATGGAGTACATCTCAGACAGCTGGCCGGTGCCGGAGATAGTCTTAAGGATACTCATAGCCATAGCCACCTTGATGTCGCCTTCTACGGCGCAGGCGGTTCCCTGCTTGATCAGCATGGAGAAAGCGGGAATCAGCATGCTGTCCAGCTTGCCTGCCACGCCCTGGGCAAACCCGTCATAGTGGGAAGCCACGAAGGCCAGCTGCTCATCCTTCACCCACTGCTCGAAGGCTACCACATATCTGGCCATATCCCAGACCTTCTCAATGGTGCCGCCGCCCTCGATGTCGAAGGTGTCCAGAATATCCTGGGCCTTGGCGCGGATGGCGTCCTCGTCGGTGACATTGTCGGCAATCGCCCACATTTTCTCCCAGTCAAACTGTTTGGTATAAAGGAACATCCTGTGGTAAAGATTGGTCTCATCAATATACAGATCCATCATGCCCGGATAGGGGCGCCCGATCTGAGCCAGGTTGGTATCACGGAAACGGCGGCGCACCTGAGCCGCGCGGCACCAGTCCTCAATCTCCGCCTGGGCCTGGGCGTCTCCGCCTTCCACCACGCCGGTGATGACCGCATGGCGCTTCCCTGCCCGCTCCAGATCCGCTACCATCTCTCCCACGGCGCCGCAGGCGTACAGCTCGCCCAGCCAGGTGGCCGTGTCGGTATTCTCATAATCAGGAGCTTTCTTCTTCTGAAGGTTGACCAGAACCACCGGCACATTCAGATCACGGACAGCCGGCAGCATGTTATAAGATGTAGCATAGGTAAGAAGCTGCAGGATCACCAGATCCACATCCGCCGCGCGGAACTTGTCCCCGGCCGCCATGGACAGCTCCTTGGTGGTAACGAGGCCGCCGTCGATAAGCTCCACCGTGTCGGGAATCATTTTCTTAAACGCCTCATACTGGGCCTCAAACTCCGGCACCAGCGACGGGAACTGCGGGAGATACGCTCCCAGGGCGATAGAGAACACGCCAACTCTTGCCTTTGTGTTTACTAACATAACGAACCCTCCTTTTACATTTTCATATCTGAATCCTATTTTACTATCCCGCCCGCGGCTTTTAAAGGTCTTTATGACATTTTTTTAAGGACCTTATTTGCAGATTGGTCAGGGATAATTGACAATCTCCCTTTTTTTCAGTATAATAATAGCATCTTTATCTTAAGAAAGGCAAGGTGATTTTTTAATGGACGGGGACAGTTGGATATCCCTATTCCTGATTGTTGTGTTGTTGATTATGGGCGCGTATTTCGCTTCCAGCGAGATTGCCCTCAGCTCAGTCAATAAAATCCGTATCCGTCTTCTGGCGGACAAGGGCGACCGCGGGGCGAAGAATGTCCAGTATATCCTGGATCATTTCGACCAGGCCCTGTCCACCATCCTCATTGGCAATAACCTTTCACATATTCTCTCCTCCTCCATCGCTACTGTTTTGGCAACCCGGATGTGGGGCACGAATGCCGTGGCCGCCACTACGCTTGTGCTTACGGTTATTGTGTTCTTTTTTGCAGAGCTGCTTCCCAAAAGCATCGCCAAGAAATATTCCGAACATTTTTCCCAGTCCATTGCAGGGTCCCTTATCCTGATCATGCGTATCTGCACGCCCTTCTCTCTTCTGCTGACTGCTCTCGGCAATTTGGCCGCCAATCTGATCGGCGGCGGCAGCGGCACCGTGACAGAAGATGAATTCTATGATATGGTGGAAAATATCGCGGAAGAAGGCGGGCTGGAAGCGGAAAAAGGCGAACTGGTGCAGTCTGCTTTAAGCTTCGGCGACCATACGGTAGACGACATTCTCACTGTGCGAATGGACGTGGAAGCCATAGACGACAGCGACAGTGTGGAAGATATCCTGAACCATATCCGTTCCGTCCGCCATTCCAGAATGCCGGTCTATCACGATTCCATTGACAATGTCGTAGGCGTTCTGTCCTGCCGCAAATATGTAAAAGCCTACATAAAAGAAGGCCGGCAGACGGATATCCTTAAGATTATGGATCCGCCTTTCTTCGTCCACGGCAGTATCCAGGTGGCGGATCTTCTGCCGGCCATGAACCGTCAGAAAGCTTCCATGGCTATCGTCACCGACGATTACGGCGGCATGGAGGGCATCGTCACCATGGAAGATATGCTGGAAGAACTGGTAGGAGATATCTGGGATGAGGATGATGAGGTGGTGGAAAGCTTCGTCCAGGTGGACGACTGCACCTGGGATGTAGACGCATCCATGAGCATAGACGACTGTTTTGACCGAATGGGCTATGAAGATTACGACAAAGACCAGGTGGCCCACAAGAACATGGTAAGCCTGGCTTACGCCGCATTTGACAATATTCCCCGTCAGGGGGACAGCTTCATGTTCCAGGATCTGAAGATCACCGTTCTCAAGATGGAGAAACGGCGCATTCTGGTCCTTCGGGTTCACAGAGAGGAGGCGAAAGCACAATGACAACGATTCTTCTTTACAGCATCTCCATCGTGATCCTACTGTGCTTTTCCGCGTTCTTTTCCGGGTCGGAGATTGCCTATTCGGCCGTGAACCGGACCAGGCTGGAGGCCAGCCACAGTTCCCTTGCCAAGCAGGCCCTCTATATCTGCGACCGGTTTGACCGGGCTCTGTCAGCCATCCTGATCGGCAACAATCTGGTCAATATTTCCGCCTCCAGCGTCTCCACGCTGCTGGCTCTGCTTATAGCGGGAAGCGGCGCTTCCATCGCCCGCCAGGATCTGTTCACCACCGCCGGCTCTATTCTGCTGACCGTGCTGGTCCTGATCTTCGGAGAAACCATGCCTAAAATCATAGCGAGACGGAATCCCCAGCCCTTTGTGCTGAAGACCGCCGTGCCGCTGCGTTTCCTGATGACCGTGCTGACTCCCGTCACCTGGGTCATCTGCGGCGCAGCTAATCTGATCACAGCGCCCCTGAAGGGCGAGACTCTGGATGAAGAGGAAGAAGCCGAAGCGGCCGAGGAAGAACTGATCGATCTCATTGAGACCTCCGAAGACAATGGGATCATCGATGAGGATCAGTCCGAGCTTCTGCAGAACGCCTTGGATTTCGCAGAGATCTCCGCCAGGGAAATCATGACTCCCCGGGTAGATATGGCCGCCCTGGAGATTGACGATCCGCCCGAAAAGCTGCGGCAGCAGATTGAGGACAGCCCCTTCTCCCGCCTTCCGGTCTACGATGAACGCCGGGAACGCATTCTGGGCGTCCTCTACCTGAACCATTACTACCGCGCCCTTCTGGATCAGCCGGAGCCGGATCTGAAAAAGCTGATGATCGAGCCGTGTTTCGTATACAAGACTACTAAGCTGCCGGCTATCCTGACCATGATGCAGCAGCGCAAAACCCATATCGCCATTGTCACCGACGAGTTCGGAAGCACCATCGGCATGGTAACCATGGAGGACGTTCTGGAGCAGATCGTAGGCGATATCTGGGATGAAACCGACGAAGTAGAATGCGAAGTCGTAGAACGGGGCGAACACGAGTATGAGATTGACGGAGACCTTCCCATCAGCGAATTCCTTGAGCTGACAGGATGGAAGGAAGACAATTTCGAGACGGATTCCGTCACCGCGGGCGGCTGGATCCTGGAGATGTTCGGAGACTTTCCCAAAGCGGGAGACCATTTTGACTATGAGAATATTACCGTAAAGGTTCTGGAGATGGACGATCTGCGGGTGGGAAAAGCGCTGATCACCGTCCACCCCGTATCAGAGGAGAAGGAAGGCTGACATAGCTGCAGCCTTTGTATCTGCCTGCCCCTCAGGCAAAGGGTCTTTCCGCCGCAGGTTTTTTCCTTCTGCCCCAGCGCAGGTAGAAATAGGTCACTTCCACAATACAGCAGGCCGTCCAGCCCACCGGATAGCTGAAGCCTACAAGACGCTCCGTGTTGCTGATAAAGCGGGTCATGATGAACAGATAAGCCTGGCGCACCGCCACAAAGTTCATCAGCATGATCACCATAGGACCGGTGGAATCGCCACGGCCGCGCAGGGCGCCTGCCAGCGTGTGGTTGACGCAGTTAAACAGCATGAAAAAGACGTTGGTCTGCAAAAACAGCGCCCCATACCGGATAACCTCCGCATCGCCGGTAAAAAGGCTTGTGACCGCTGAGGCAAAGACAAACAGAAGCACGGCAATCACCGCCGTGATTCCAACGGTAAGCACAATGGAATACACAGTTCCCTTATTAACCCGGTCATTCTTTCCGGCGCCGACGTTCTGCCCTACAAAGGTGGTGGCAGCCTGAGCCATGCTCTGCATGGGAAGCATGATAAAGGTATCCAGCTTATTGTAACAGCTCCATCCGGCCATACAGGCGGAACCGAAGCTGTTGATGTAAGACTGGACAAACACATTGGAAAATGCCGTGATCACGGACTGTATGCCCGCCGGCAGGCCAATCATGAAAATCTGCCCCAAAATCGCTCCGTCGCACTTTAGATCCTTCCAGGTCAGACGGTAGATTTCCTTCGTCCTGGTGAGAATCACCAGGATCATCACCGCCGAGATAAACTGGGCAATGATCGTCGCATAAGCCACTCCTGCGATTCCGGCATGGAACACGATCACAAACAGAAGGTCCAGAACGGCATTGACCACACTGGTAAAAATCAGAAACAGAAGAGGCCGCCGGGTATCTCCCACCGCCCGGAGGATTCCGCTTCCCATGTTGTACACCAGAAGCCCCATAATTCCCGCGAAATAAATCTTCAGATAAACCGTTGCCGCATCCATCACGTCGTCCGGAGTGGACATAAAAAGAAGCATGGGATGCACCATCAGGATTCCGATTATCGTAAACAGAACCCCGCACACAAATGTGATAAAGATCGTTGTCTCCACCGCCACATGCAGGCGGTTATTATCCCTGGCTCCATAATAGCGACTGATGACCACGCCGGCGCCTATGGATACGCCATTGAAAAAGAATACCAGCATGTTGACGATCATGGTAGTAGCGCCTACGGCCGCCAGAGCCTCTTTTCCCACAAAATTGCCTACTACCAGCGAATCCACCGTATTGTACATCATCTGGAACAGATTGCCGATAATCAGCGGAACAGCAAACTGAATCAATAAAAGAGCAATATTTCCTGTGGTCATATCCTTCGCGGATACTTTCTCCTTAGCACTCACGCCTTATCTGTCCTCTCTATCTTACAAGAAATTACGCTCCCACTGCTCCAACTAACGAGGCCAAAATGGGACCGCATTTGAGGATATTATACTACTTAATCCGTCTCCTGCAACCCCAAAATAAAATTTATCTTTTATATTGTCTGTTCCTTTTATAACTGCCACGCCGTTTATAGGTTTTTACCATGAACTGACGACCTGTCAATCATTCAAGAGAAAAGATTATCCCATTTGGGCTGCGGCCGGTTCAGCCGTTTACCACAAATGCGGCAGGCCGTTATCCATCACCCAGCATCACACGGCACCGCTTCTTGTAGCAGGCAATCCCGTATTTCAGCACGTTCTCAATGCCTTCGTCTGCAAACACCTCATCATAGCGCTTCGTCTCAATCTGCGCAAGCGCCTCCCGCGCCGAGGACTCCAGGCTGCCGTCCTCGGCGTATTTCACCTCGATGACGATTCCCAGGCTGCCGTCCTCAGCCTCCACAAGGATGTCGCTGTAGCCGTCGCCGCTCTCCCGGTTACTGGTCACGATCCAGTCCGCCTTGTACGCCAAAAGCCCCATGAGGATTCCATGATAGAAGTTCTCCTTTCGCGCCTTCCGTACCGACGTGTCACGGATGCTGATCGCACGCCGCAGGTAGCCGCCGAACGCCTTCTCCACCCCAGCTGCATCGCCGGCCGCGAAAGCGCCGCACAGCCTCTTCAGCGATTCCCCGTCATTTCGCGTCTCTTCCCGGAACAGTTCCATGATCTGGTCCGCGAAGATCGTGCGGATCTCCCGATTCGGGATGGTCAGCGGTATCCCCTCCTCATCCGGTTTCCCGGCACTCGTCAGGTAGCCGGTCATGTAGAGCAGGCTCCACAGGTTCTCCACCGTGGTATACATCTCCCGGTAGGTCAGTTCCTGATGGATCCGTTTCTTCACCGTACCGCCGTCCGCCAGCACCTGCAGCTCCCGCCGGGCCGAACCGGCGTCCATCCGCCGCACGAACTCCCGTACCGCGTCGTTGCTGCTGGAATTGGCCCAGAAATTTCTCGGGGTGTCCGACGGATTGAAACGGAGGTCGTAAATATAATTCACCATATCCCATGGGCAGTATATCGCCTCTTCACCAAACCGGTAACCGTCATACCACTCCTTCGCGCTTTCATAGGAGCCTGTCAAGCCATAGTAGTCCATAAGATCCCGGACTTCCGCGTCCGTAAACCCGAAGCAGTCGGAAAACGCTGAATCCGCCACCGTGAACACCTGTAAATTATTCATTCCCGTGAAGATGCTTTCCTTCGAAATCCGCAGGCAGCCGGTCAGCACTGCCCGCTCCAGGCTGTCGTTGGTCTTAAGAGCCTGCGCGAACATGTTGCGGATCAGCCCCACCATCTCGTCGTAATATCCGGCGTAGAACGCTTTCTGCAGCGGCACATCGTACTCGTCAATCAGCAGGACCGCCTTGCGGCCATAGTGCTTCTCCAGAAGACGACAGAACGTCCACAAGCTGTCTGTCATTGCCTGCTCCGACATGCTGTAATACTGCAGCGCACGGAAACTGTCCTTGTCCTTATCCGTAAGCTTCTCGCTGTGCACCAGAAAGTCCAGCCGTTCGGCCGCCCTCGCGATCACACTTCCCATCTGCTCCCTGGCCCTGGTGAAATTGGCTGCGTCCACGCCTTTCAGCGATACGAACACCACCGGGTACTTCCCCATGTGCTGTTCGCACAGCTCCCTTTCCCGGGAGATCGCCAGTCCTTCAAAGAGCGACGGATTCGCTCCAATCTCGAAGAAGCATTTTAACGTTGTCATCGCCAGCGTTTTTCCGAACCGCCGCGGCCGCGTGAACAGCGTTACTTTAGCCTGACTGCGCAGAAGTTCCGCAATCAGCCCGGTTTTATCCACATAGTAACACTCTTTTTCCCTTAGTTCATCAAAAAATTCCGTCCCGATAGGCAGCGGTCTCTTTTCCCACAGCATAGTTTCCCAGCCCCCTTCCCGTTCTGACATGACCAGACATCTTACGCGCAGGTACAACATCTATCATCTATATTCAGTATATCGGAAATGCCGGGAAACCGCAAGGGGATAAATGCGGTTCGCGCTTCTGCAGAACGTCCAGGATGACATTCCCATCAATCAACAGTCTCATATTTTTCTCTCAGTCTTGCTTCCTTCGCCTGTTCCAGACGAGCATCCCCTCTCAGAATACCGAATTGTTATACACTTCTTTAGCTAATTTGCAAAGGGTTAACTGAACAATTTTTCAAAGAAATTTAAGGAGAATTTTATTTGATGGTTCATCACCATTTATAACCAGTATATTGCATAGATTCAAAATTAAAGCGCCAGAGAAAAAGCGCTGGACATCTCATAATGAGCGTCCTGCGCTTTTCCTGATTATCGTCTGTCCCGCTTAAAAGGCCTCTTCATCAAATACCCTTATAATTCTGAACCCACTTCTGCCTCAGAAAATTTCTTCTCCTGGCAGCACGATTCCTCAGCTGTCTTTCATGCTCAGGATGAGTCTCATAATCCGTCATTCACCCTTCGCTCATGTAATCCTTTGCAGATCGCCATTTTTTCTGACGCAATATAAACCCTCATATATATCTTGCAGAATGGATGCCAGCGGCGTTCTTTCTCTTTTATCGGAGCCTTCTCTGAATACCCAGACTCTCACATGCGTCTGAGGATTTTCCCTGTTGGTACACCAGTGGACGAAGCTCTGAAAGAATGGCTGTACTTCTTCCATCCCCTTGCCATTCAGTCGCATTTTGAGAAACACACTTAAGATACTGATACAGGGAATCTGCGCCCCATTTGCGAACCCCTGTCTGGCTCCAAAGTCGTCGGAGCAGAATATGTAGGTTTCCATACCATATAAGAGTCTGAGAACCTGCACCAGGACAAACGCTTTTATCTCTCCGTAGCTCTTTTGATGGCCGATCCCGTCTTCGCAGGAACACAATACCGCCAAAAACGCTTCTGTACTGTCTTCTCCCTTTTCCAGCCATTCATCCAACGGCATAAAATATCTTGCATAAAACCCGACATCAAAAAGGTCACATCCCTGTTTCAAAAACGACCTGTAATAATCATAGCAGAATCCATGGAGCTTTTCCCGTATTTCAGTTATGATTTGCCCATCTGAATAGCAGGTAATTTCTCCGGAAGCAATTTTCCTTTCAAGCCACAGCTTCGCTTCTCCGCTCCCATGATCCCCCAATTCCTCTTTCAGCTTTTGATGGCAGAAGAATTGATAGTCCGGAAACTTAAGCGCTTCATCCGCAAGCGCCGAGGTTTCTGATTTAATTATATTTGCTTTGAAAACAAAATCTGTATCCAATATCGCGTACTTAAGTCCTGCAGCCATCCCTTGTCACTCAATCCCGTATTTCTTTTTGATTTCTTCCAGTTTCGCCCAATCGCTTTTCAACCGGCTCTCTGGCAAGGATTCATTTTCCGTGTTGATCGTAAGATTCTCCAGCAGGCTTCCAAATTTTTCATATCCTGTCGGAATCATATCCCAACGTTTCGCTTTGCCGGTGATCTCCATTCTCCGTCTGATTTCAGGAATTGGCACTTCAATCATTTTTTCTGCCAGGTCATCGGACAAAATCTGCTCTTCCATCAGACGAAGAACCATGGCCTTATAAGGAACAGCGAAAATCTCCATTAAAGTAAGAACATCTTCAATCTGTATAGAACTCTTATCGATCTGGTAAATCCGAATCTGCTGCTCCAACGCCTCTACCGGCACAAGAAGGATCCCGGCAAATGCGTTGGCTTCCATCTCTTCTTTTTTTGTGGTTTCCGCATCTATCGTTTTGGAATCCAGAATTGAGCCGCTCTTTGCCAGTTCCGTGTCATTATCCTCCAGAAAACACCGGATATGATATAGCTCATGAGCCGCCGCAAATATCTGTTTTGACATTGGTATTCCTGAATTCAGCATGACAAAAATGCGTCCGCCGCGAATAAATGCACATGCGCACAGTTCCTTGTCTTTTATGGGAAAACGCAGCCATTCCAATGGCATTTCCTTTGTTCGGGCATAGTTTTCAATCACAATAAAAATATCATCCTGTATAATATTCCGGCCGACATAATAGGTAGAAAAGTCAGTCGCTGCTGCCCGAATCTGTTCAAACCTTTTCAAGTTTTCTTTGTACAAGACCCTATTGATAATTGAAGCCATGTTCTACATCTCCCATGTTTCAGACATGATTCCCGCATTTTCTCTGACATTTGCATGAAAAATTATCATGTCTGCAAGCTCATCTGCCGTCCGCAATGCTTCCCTGGCTGCCTCTGACCCTACTTTTCCCATGAAAGCTCTCATAACATTCGTATCAGAGGGATCGGCTGATGGTTTCATCAGATCATCCGTCTTGACATGAAAATAGTCAGCAATCTTATGAAGTTCCGCAATACTGATCAGACGTGAGCCATTCAGCATTTTGCTCATAATCTGCTTTGTCACACCAATCGTGTTTGCCAACTCAATCTGCTTTACATTGTGATTTTTCATCTGATCCATAATGTTGTTGGCAACTACAACATTAATATCTACCATTATGCCACCTCCATGATCATTTTCTGTTATTATTATATGTCAAATCGTTTCATTTTGTCAATGTTTTGGAGACTAACGAGGAATATATTTCCATTTTCGGCATCATATGTCTTTATTTAAGATACTTTTTTGACGGATCATGGTAAACCGGAAGATTCCATCTCGGCAGTTCCAGCTTCAGTATCTGCTCGTCACCGTTAATCAGGTCAGCAAATCCTTTTCAAGTATATCTGCAATCCTCTTACTCGCCAGCCCATCTCCATAAGGATTGCTGGCCTCGCTCATCCGCGCATATTCATCCGAATCCTCCAGAAGCCGTTTAAACGCCTTATAAATGGTTTCCTCATCTGTCCCAACCAGTTTCAGCGTCCCTGCCGCAATCCCTTCCGGCCGCTCCGTTGTGTCACGCATTACAAGAACAGGCTTGCCTAACGACGGTGCTTCTTCTTGAATCCCGCCAGAATCTGTCAGGATCATGTACGAATGTGCAAGGAAGTTGTGGAAATCCAGTACATCCAGCGGCTCGATAATCCGTATCCGCGCATCACCACCAAGGATCGCTTTTGCCGTCTCCCGTACAACCGGGTTCATATGGATCGGATAAATGGCCTTCACATCCGGATGTTCATCACATACCCGTCGGATCGCCTGGAACATATGCTTCATCGGCTCTCCAAGGTTTTCTCTGCGGTGGGCCGTAACCATAATCAGCCGGCTGCCTTCCGCCCAATCTAATTGTTCATGGCAATAATCTGCGCGAACAGTAGTTTTTAGTGCGTCAATCGCCGTATTCCCTGTTACAAAAATAGAAGAAGGATTTTTTCCCTCTTTAATCAGATTCTGCTTTGAAAATTCTGTCGGAGCAAAGTTATATGCAGAAATGATGCTGACTGCTTGGCGGTTGAATTCTTCCGGATATGGTGAGTAGATGTTGTAAGTACGCAGACCGGCCTCCACATGTCCAACCGGAATCTGGAGATAGAAGCAGGCAAGAGCTGTTACGAAAGTAGTCGATGTATCTCCGTGAACCAGTACCACATCCGGACTTTCCTTCTCCAGAACCTCCCGTATCCGATTCAGGATATTCGTCGTCACATCGAACAAAGTCTGGCGCTCCTTCATGATCGACAGGTCGTAATCAGGAACGACTTTGAATGTCTCCAGCACCTGATCCAGCATCTGACGGTGCTGTCCAGTGACGCAGACAACAGTTTGGATTTCCCTTCTGCCCTTCAGTTCGTTGACCAAAGGACACATTTTAATGGCCTCCGGGCGGGTGCCGAAAACAAGCATGACCTTCTTCATTAGTATTCTCCCATATGTATCCCAGACCCTGGGAATATTGTTAGAAATTTCTCCAAATCCTCCGGTGTCCCCAGACCATGCATCTTTTCTCCCACATTGCAGTATGTAATCTTCTTTCCAGCCTCAATCATCTCATTATAGACCGGCGCAACATAGAATTCATTGTTCACACGGATATCTTTATCGATCATCTGATGGGCATAGTACACAAAATCTTTCCCATGCCTGTAATTATAGATCCCCACTGTCGCCTGATCTGAAATGACCTCCTTCTCACGTACCAATGTCACCAAGCCTTGACTGTCGTATTTGATAAAGCTCCACTTCGGATCATTCGCGGGCATCGTCATAATCAGGCCGTCGTGATCCTTCATTGCTCCCCAAAAAACATTGATGTCCGTATCCACATACTGGTCACTGTTCGCTATCATCATAGGATCGTCATTGTCAATATATTTCTCTGCCAAAAGCACCGTACAGGCGGCACCCTCCGTGATATGATCCACCGTGACCACTGCACAGCCCGGCGCTATCCTTTCGAGTTTTTCCGCGAGATTATATTTTTCCAAGTGATCCTGCTGGCAAATGTATATAAATCTGTGCGCACATTTTGGTGTGATGTTCCTCGTGACGACTTCTATCATTGGCATTCCATTAACATCGATCAGCGGCTTTGGCATCTCATATCCCGCTTTTGCGAACCGGCTTCCACGGCCCGCCATGGGTACGACTATGTTCAGCATATTTTTATCCCTCCTCCACGATGTATTTGTCATTATTAGCACCTGGTATTTTCACCACCACATTCTCCGCATCCGTGAGCGCCTCGAAATCCGTGATATCCCCTGGTTCCATCACAATGATGTCTCCCTCTCCATACTCTGCTCCGTTCATCCGTACCTTGCCCCTGATGACTACCGTCAGTTCTGTGGCGATCTTATGGTAATGCGCTGCCTCATAGTCCCCCGCGCGATATCTCTTTACAGCCACCTCTACATCATTCGTTTTGTAAAGACTCGGTTCAAAATTCCCGACGAACCATCCCTTTACCATGTCCTCCAGCCTTGCTTTCTTCATCCTGCCTGTCCTCCCCTGTTCCTCAGATATGTCCGGTACGCCTCCATTCCGGACTCATGGCTCATGCTGTAATACTGGTCCTTGCCGATCCGGTATGTCCCTATGACTTTCTGCTGAAGGATCATCTCATTGAATACCGGACAGATATAAAAGCTGCCGTTGACGCTGGCATTCTTCATGATCATCCGCTCTGCCGCATCCATAAAAAATGAAGCCTTCTTAAAATAATAAAAGCCGGCCGACGCGTTCCGGCTGATCGGGCGCTTCTCCGCCGCTTCGATTACATGGTCATTCTCATCCAGGCGCACAAAGGACCAGCGCGGGTGTACATCGTCAAAAATGACCACGCCCCCGTCATAATCCCTTTCCATGAACTCCGAAAGGATCTTTTCCGCGGACACCGTCAGCAGCTGGTCGCTCCCCACAATCAGCAGCGGCTCATCCATGACAAGCCTGTCCACCGCCAGCATACAGCTGCAGGCCGCGCCCATGGTCTGCCCTTCCGCAATCACTACTTCTGCCCCAGGCCGAAGGAGGCGCACAATATCATCGATGTGGTATGTATTCACATCCACCCGCTTTACAACCACTATGAAATGCTCCGCCTTCACATCCTGCAGGGACTCGAACGCGTACTGGATGACCGTCTTCCGCTCTATCTCCTGGAGGCTTTTGATGTATTCCGTTTCCACAGCTTTATTTGCTCCCGCTATTGGGATGATCACGTTCATCCTGCGTCCTCCTCGCTCTCAAACATCCTGATATGCTTCCGTATATTTTCATAATTCACGTCATACACCGTATCCACCTTCATGACATGCGCCCCTGCCGCAATCGCTGCCTGGATACCATTATGGTTATCCTCCACCACCATGACTTCCCGCGGCTTCAGTCCCAGCCTCGCGATCGCGACATTGTACATCTCCGGGTCCGGTTTGCCCTTCGTCACATCCTGGTTGCTTAAATAGAACTCCAGGTACTGGCTGAGGCTGGCCTTGTCCATCATCAGCTTCACCGTGTCCCGTATGGAATTGGACGCCACCGCCAGACGGTAACCTTCCGAACTAAGCCTTGAGAGCGCATACTCATGGAAGAACCTGGGTACACACAGGGCATGGACCATGTCCACTGTGTACTTCTGCTTCATCTCATTGATGAATCTATGTAGGCCCCTCGGCAGACCCTTTTCAAGGCTTAACATCTCCAGCTTCTTCGCAGTCGGCAAGCCATCATAGGTAACCAGATGGTCATACCGGCTGATCTCATAACCGAACAGCTTTAAAGCCTTATTCAAAGCCTCATAATGCCAGTCTTTTGCCTCGATCAGGACGCCGTCCATGTCAAAAACCACTGCCTTAATCTTCATGCTTCACCTCCGTCAGTCTTCACGAAAAAAGGCCCTTGCCTCGTCCGGGTGGTCCGTACAGAGCATGACCTTTGAAAAATCGATCCTGTAGTTTTTCAGTTGTTCCCAGAAGTCCTGATAATCTTTCCTACCATGAAGATCAGGCGACACGATACAGACTTCCTTTCCATTCCCGATGTGTCCCTTCAGCAGTTCCTCCGTGATCCAGGATGTCCCCCAGAAGCCGTCAATCCATACTCCTGTTGCCCGGTCATACATACAGGGTTCCGATTCGACTTCACTCTGACGCGTAAAATAACGCAGGCCCAATTCATCAAACTCAACCATCTGGGGGACGGACATGTCGAAGAGGAAATAATTCGTAATCCTATACCGAGTAAGACAGCCCATTAGTAGACTTTTCAATCCATCTGACTTGATGTTGATGGCAAAGCAATATCTGTCATCATTCTCGGCAAGCCATCGGAAAACTTCTTCTGCATCCGCAGAAGACGCATCCGCGATGTTATGGGATATAACTAGCCTCCCGTTATAGTCACGAACATCAGATTCAAAGCCATACCCTTTTTCAAGAGCTGTCCTCAATGCTTCAGATGAGTTATTCCGAATATTTTCATTCCAGTAACCACGATGGGCCAAAATATTCATCTTATTTACCTCCATTGTCGTCTATATACAGATATCTCGATAACATCCTAATGTACATTGCTCTTATCCTTCCTTGTTATTAAAACTTCCTAATATTTATGTCATTTGATAGTTTTTACCACTTTACTTGCAAATTAATAAGATCATAAAGTTCCTTTAACAGACTTACCAAAATATTCTTGTATCTGTTTTAATAAAACACTAACCACCAAATAGAGCCCTATAGATATAATTATATTTCCTATAGTACGCAAGAAATAGAAAACAATTACCCCCCATGCCATCTGGAGCATCCTCATCTTTTGTGCCAACTTAATCCATACAAAATTTAATGGATCGTGAAAAAGATAAATGTAAAAACTTGACACAAGCAATTTTTTATATATTTTGCTTTCCACAACAGAATTTGAATGACTAATCATTACCGCAAAATATAAAAATCCCGCGCTGCCTATCAGGGCACTGCTGAAAGTCCCCATAAAATTATAAAAATAGTTCAATACAGAAAGCAACATACATAAAACACACAATACTCTACTGTCAAATTTCAGAAATTTTTCTCTTCTTTCATTAAAATAGTATCCTATACCAAAATATTTCAAATATTGCATAGCTTGTACAAAACAATATCTGTTAGAAACATACCCTTTACTATTCAAAGAATTGAAAATAAATTCTATTATAATAGTCGATAATAAGCATAAAAAAACACTACTCTTTCCAACATATCTTTCAAGGAGAAAAAAAACCACAAAAATCCAAAACAAAGCATATAAGAACCATAAGTGTCCATCTGCTTCCGTACCACGCAAAAGGAACTGTACACTTTGAAAAGCTGTTGCATTATTATAAAAGCCCACAAGTCTTTTCAATGGAATCATATATAATATGCCAGACAATAGTAAAGGGACGAGTAATGTTCTAAATTTATTTACTACTAACTTATCTATACTATTACCATAATGCTTTGCCCCTCCAACCTCATTGTAACAGGCGCCTGATAACATAAAAAAAAGCGGCATATGAAACGAATATACCCACGTGGATAAAAATTGCAACAATCTTATTGGTATACTCAAAATAACCGAACTGTAAGTCTCCGAAACACAAGATATGAAGCCGTTGTCACCCCCCCATTCTAAATATGCACAATGGCCAATAACTACTGTTATTGTCGCCAAAACTCGAAGTATATCATATTCGATAACTCTGTTTTTCATATATTGCCCCCTGAATTATGTCTTATTTTTCTATGAAAATCTTATAATTGAAAGTTTCATCTATCTAACACCATCTCACCCTGTTCTATCCTCCTTCTCCAATATTCTAATAAATCTCTCATCGTCTTCTCATAAGAAATCTCCGGTTCCCAACCTGTATGAGCTTTAAACTTAGAACAATCTGGCACTTGCAAATCTGCATCAATTGGTCGAAGCCTTTCCGGATCAATTACATACGCAATTTGATCCCTCATTGGTGACATATTGATTAATGTATGTAAGGTATCCCCAACTGTACATGTATAACGACCGCCAATATTATAATATTCACCAGCAATTGGATTAACCGTTACAAGCATATAATAAGCCCGTACCGCGTCTCTAACATCCGCATATGTTCTCAATGAATCAAGATTACCCACATGAACCATAGGTGGAATTAACCCTTTTTCTATCATTGCAATCTGTTTAGCAAACGTAGATTCATGAAATACATCCCCCCGCCGTGGCCCTGTATGAGTAAACATTCTAGTCGTCATCACGCTCATTCCATATGCCTCAGCATAATATCTCCCCAGAAGATCTGTCCCAACTTTGGAAATTGCATAAGGCGAGGCTGGATGAAATGGACATTCTTCATGAATGCCCGTATCTGGTTTCTTTTCTACCGGTATTTTCCCAAATACCTCTGATGATGCGCAAACATGAATAATTGGTCGGTATGTTTTATCGCTTTCCATCTCCAGACGAATTGCCTCCAATAATCGACAAGTTCCTAAAATATTAGTATTTAATGTATCAATTGGTATTGTAAAGCTAGTAAGCGGATAACTCTGAGCTGCCAGATGAAAAATATAATCCGGTTTATATTTCCTAATTATCGAAATTAATGAAATCTGATCATTTAAGTCTGCATAATCAAAAAAAACTCGATCCTTTGCATTTACACGCTCAAGCAAATGTTCTACATTGTCCAACGGGCTTCTCCATCGGCATACACCGTAAACATCCCAATCTGTATTATCTAGTAAGTAATCAGCTAAATGTGATCCTACCATACCAGTAATTCCTGTAATAAGCGCTTTCATTATTCTCCTCCTATGTGATATCCTTATTTTCTAAACCTCAAATTGCATCTTTATTTCACTCAAATTGAGTAACTTCTTAAGTTTTGAATTGTCTAATAATGTACATGCTGCACGAGAAGCGTTATATATATGTCCACCATCTGATACCTTAATAGGAATCAATAATTCTTCTGAGACGCCGAGCCTTTTTGCAATCTGTCTCCCTACATCATATTTTGATAACGCTTCATCACCAGCGATATTCAAAACAGAAGGAAGGCTTTCCTTTTTTTCAAGAAGCAGTTTTACTGTAAGTTCTGCAGCTGTCCGAAAATCTATCGTAGACCGATAGGAATCTTCAAACAATTCTACTTGCTTCCCGCTTTTTAACGTCTCTACCAGATTATCATAGAAATGTTTTTTCCCTTTTATAATGCTGGGGCCAAGCATTAAAGAATATCGCAAAACACTATAACCATAATGATTTACGATTGACTCTCGCGCCATTTTTTGTGTTCCATATAAATTAACTGGAGCTAGACGCTCATCTTCCCGAAAACGATGTTCCAAAGTTCCTGAACCATATACGCTATCCGTCGACGCAAAAATAAATGCTTCTATACGTTTCATTCCACTAAGCAAATACTCTAAACTTATCACATTTGTATTCCAAGAATTCCATGGATTACGTTCAACTTCTTCTGGATGAAGACTTGCTGCAAGATATATGATCTTACATGGTTCTTCAGTCATATTTATTTCTGTAATAAGGTTATCTATATCTTCTCTGGATACTACATTACAGTGTTTAAATTGAATACTATCTGTTATTCCTCCCACATTTTCATAACTGACTGGTTTTCTAGCAACAACGAGAACTCTCTCTTTTGTTTTGTCCACAATACATTGAACAACGTAAGCGCCAAGAAAACCTGTTCCCCCAACAACAATATACATATTATCTTCTCCTATATTGTATTTATTAAATGCGTCAATCTCCAAACTTTCTCCCGATCCAAGTCGGGATAGTTGCCCGTATACATCCCATAAAAATGGATATGGTCCGCATTCCTGTAATCCTCCGGGCAAATATCTGGGTACAATTTCCGGACAAAAGGCTGACGGAGCTGGCTACCGCCTCCGGCTGTTCCCCTCCGGAATTCTACCTGTTCTCTCCGCAGCGTCTCTGTCAAGCGTACAAAAAACTCAGGGTCTTTTTCCCTGAGCAGTATCACAAACGCATAATTGCTGTTTCCCTCCATGTCGAAGTCCGTAAAGTATCTCCTACTATCTAGATGATCCATAAAAACCTGAAAATTCTCACGTCGTCTGCGGATATTATAATCAAGACGTCCAAGTTGATTCAGACCAATAACAGCATTCATCTCTGTGCTTCGCATGTTAAATCCGGGAACCATAAAGATAAATTCCGGATTCAGATCCGGGAATTTACTGATTACATCCGCTTTATAAGTTTCATCCGTAGTTTCCCTCAGCAGTCCATGGCTCCGGAACAGTCTCATCAGCTGATAGAAATCATCATCATCCGTACAGACCATCCCGCCTTCGATCGTACTCATATGATGCGCATAATAAAATGAGAAATTAGATGCAAAGCCCACCGTACCGGCCTTCCTGTCCCCGGTCATAGTCCCGTGGGACTCGCATACATCTTCGACCAAAGGGATCCCCCTCTCTCCCAGTACTTCCGCGAGCCGCCTTGAAAGGCCATTAAAACCGAGTACATGGGTCAGGAATACCGCCTTTGTCCTTTCTGTAATATTGCGAAGGATTTCTTCCTCCAGCATCGCCATATTTCTCAGGTCTGCATCCACAAACACTGGCGTATGGCCCGCAGAAACCACACTAGCAACATCGCTCACCCAGGTGATTGCGGGAACAATGATCTCACCTTTTCCATACTTCTGGGCGATACCCGCCATCGTCATGAAATTGGCGGAAGCTCCGGAATTAACAAATACACTGTGCTTCACTCCCAGCCATCGACTCCATGCCTGCTCAAACTCCCTGACCTTGGGCCCGTTGGTAAAACGATCCGTGGTCTCCAGAAAGCTTATCAGACATTTAACATCATCCTTTGTTATGTTGTTGCTCATCAATGGTATATTCAGCATATGGTCTCCTTTCGTCCTGTCAGACTTCATAATCCTCCGGCCGGTAATAAAGAATACGGCTTCCTTCATTCTCGAAGGAAAATGGTATGTAAAGTAGTTCGCTCAATACCTCCCTTAATTTCTTTTGATGTTCCTTTTCCGCATAGAAAACGAAAAATCCACCGCCGCCTGCCCCCAGCAGTTTTCCTCCCAGCGCACCGTTTTTCATGGCGCATGCATAAATATCATCCAACGCATCATTTGAGATGCTTTTTGTAATGCCTCGTTTCAGTTTCCATGTATAATCCAACAGGTGGCCAAATTCGTTCAGCGATGCGCTTTTTGTACGGAGGATCTCCTCCGCATCGTCAACCAGACTCTTTATCTCACCCAATTCTGCCAGACGATTATGCAGTTTAGCCTTCTGTTCCCTGGCAATTTCTTTTGAAAACCTGGCAAAGCCCGTAAAAAACAGCATCAGGTTGTCATTAAGCTGTTGTTTCCGCTCTTTCGAAATGACGACCGGCTGGACACTGATGGAGTCATTGTTGAAATCAATACGGTTTAAGCCGCCAAAAGCCACTGCCACCTGATCCTGCACCCCTCCGTCTTCCCTGCACAGCTCACGTTCCAGATAAATAGCCTCCCGGGCCAGCTTCATCTTATCCGCATACTGCCCCTTTAATGCATGGAACGCATTGAGCAGTCCGACAGCAAATGAGCTGCTTGTCCCCAGCCCGGAGCGGGCCGGCAGATCAGCATCATACGAAATCTGCAGTTCATGCATATCAAGGTATTTCATTGCCTCGCGTACTGCAGGGTGCTCTATCTCATCGACGCGTTTGACTCGCTCGATCTTTGCGTAGGAAACCTGGGAAGTATACTCGAAAAAGCGGGGCAGGTGCCGAACGGTAACGTAACAGTATTTATCAAAGGTCGTTGAAAGCACGCTGCCTCCATGCTCATTGTAATAATCTGGATAATCCGTCCCTCCACCAAAAAAAGACATCCGGAATGGTGTCTTTGTAATTATCATCTAATCATTCCCCCTTTTTATTGTCTTTTTTAATAATTCAAATGTTTTTTTTAATCCGACCATAAAGCATACCTAATAATAATTTAGTATAACGGATCAATTCCTTAAAATACGGATTTCTGCAATAAACCAAAGAGTTTATCAATAATGGAACTATTGCCCAAATCAAAATTCTAAAGAAAAAGCCAGCTATCGTAACTGGCGCATCTTCTGTGAAATAGTAAGAAATCATACATTCCATCAGGAAAATTCCAAACAACCTTACATGCTTTACCAAATATTCTTTTACAGATTTTTCAAAATAATTACCTATCACAAAGCGTATTCTTCCATAAAACATTGGAAAAAGGCCAATAAGTGTTCCTATTCGCACTCCAATAACCCCAAGCCTGTACGCCATCATAATAGAAATAACTATGTTTAAAATTGCAGATAAAACCAAACAATTTCTATCCTGCCTGTAATCACCAAAAACACTGCGATATCTGAATACAATCTCCCAAACTGCAATAAAATAAACCATCAGAGAGCATATAAACACAAATGCATCAGGAAGCAGGTATTCTACACTTCCCATCCAGATCCGAATAGCTGGTTGAAAAAAAACTAAAAAGCCAATACCCATATAGGTAGCAATAAAAAAGCTAAAAACATCAAACATTTCAAACTGTTCCCACAATTTATCTTTGCTGCGACCACTATAAACAATATTTCCAATAGCAGTCTGAAAAGTTTCCATCAGTCGAAAGAAAAATGCATTCATTACGCCAGTCTGTAAAACATAATAGTTTCCATACAACGCCACACTTCGAATACCACAAATACTGGAAATAACAATATTATCCGTTCCATCAAAAATTGCATATGAAATTCTATGAATCAAAAGATTTTTAATATCGGAAACTAAATTTCGCTTATAAATATCCTCCCTAGTAATAACATATCTTTCTTTTAAATAAGGATATTCCTTATTAGAACAAATATAAATAACGGCATTTGCAATAACCGATGTTGAAAGCTGTACACTCAGATAAAGTAAATAATTACGGAATGTTGCCAGCAAAAAAAGATTTACAAATTCAATAAAGATTTTTACAGCTAGGTCTACTTGTATTGTTTTGTAGGCCTTTTGATCTGCGGCATATATAGTACGCCTATATGACATAAAATATCCAGTAACAACACTCGCTAGCTGTAACAAGTAAACAACATACAAGTATCCAATACTTCTTGTAGCATCTTTAACAATATACGGAACAAACACACAAGAAACCAGTCCAAAAAACGCTATAATACCGGCAATAATCCTATATATCCACTTATATAAATACATTAATTTGCCGATTTCCTTCGTATTCCCTATAACGATTTCCCGGTAAAGATGAAATGATATAATCCCGCCTATACCTAATTCTGCGACAGAAAGAATTGTAAATATATTTCCAAAAACACTTTGGTAACCAAGATACTCAATATCCAGAAATATGACAAATATCCGGCGGTTAACAAATTGGAGTATTAATATCAAAACCTGACTGATAACCGAAATTACACTGTTCTTGACTGTTTTTTCCAAAATCATTTTTTAAATTTCCTATAACCTTTTGTTGGCTGTTGCTTTCTTCATTATAGTTTCTTATTCCACATTTTATAAAAATCTCGTCCATCCATTCCGCTTTTAGCAATTCCCTTATCTAAAATACATTCATCCTCATAATCATCGTCCATGCTGAGTTTCATTATTTTTGCGCAGAAGCTCACATTCGTTAATCCTGTCACCAGTGCTCTGCAGTTTGCTAATGTGAACATATCCCTTAGAACTTCATACCCCTGTAAGTAATGATGATATTTTCTTTCAGATGTTACTGATACGAACGTATCGCCAATATCATTTCGATAAATATCTTTATAATAAACCAGATACTCTCCAAATTCCTGCTGCATTCTTTTAAGAGATTCTTCCTCTTCTGTTGCCAAAAATACTTTATCGTACTTTCCTGTTTCCCAAAGTTTTTTTACGCCAACTATAAACTCATCCAGTTTTATTCCAACCGGATGATCTTTAATATTATACTGAAATGTTACCCTTCTGTTATGAAGTGACTTTTGTCAAGAGGTAAATTTGCATTTCACAAACTTTTTTCTTCCCCTGACAAGTCTCA
>CANQRW010000015.1 GCA_947626365.1 uncultured Lachnospiraceae bacterium | reverse complement strand
GGCTTGTCCAGGAGGCCTGGAGGTTGTTGCGGAGGAGAGAGATGTACAGTATGCGGTTTTGAGGGTATGTGCCCTTAAAATGATAATCAGCGCGAGTGGCTCAGGGGTGGAGCACCACCTTGCCAAGGTGGGGGCCGCGGGTTCGAATCCCGTCTCGCGCTCTTTTTATAAGGAAAGGGGAGGCCTTGAAAATAGGGTCTCCCGCTTTTTATATCTCCTATTTATACTGCATTGTACTACAACACATGCTGCATTTTTTGGGGGATTAATTTTCAGGTCAGATCAGGGTATAGTGAAGAAATAAAAATGTTTTAAGTAAGGATGATAAGGTTAGATGAAGGATTTTCCCGTGCGGGTTTACGCCGCAAATGTAGATCAGTTGGAGCAGGAAGAGGTGTTTCGCGCGGCTTACGAAAAGGCGACGGAGGAAAGGCGGCAGAAGGTGGATCGCATGGGCTCTGTTAAAGGCCGCTGCCTGTCTTTGGGGGTGGAACTTTTGCTGTTGTACGGACTTTCGGAGCTGGGGCTGGCGGATTTGACGGCAGACCGGATCCGGTATCGCTATGGAGAAGACGGAAAGCCATATCTGGAGGGGGCGGAGGATGTGTATTTTAATCTGTCCCATTCGGGAGACATGGTCCTGTGCGCCATAGCGCCGCGGGAGGTAGGCTGCGATGTGGAAAAGATCAGAAAGCGGGAACTGGCCGTCGCCAGGAGATTTTTTACAGTCCAGGAATATGAGAAGATCGCGTCACTGGAAGATGAGGCGGCCCGCCGGGAGATGTTCTGCCGGTACTGGACCCTGAAGGAAAGTTTCCTGAAAGTTACAGGCCAGGGTATAAGGCTGGGCCTGAATAATTTTCAGATAATTCTGGAAAATGAGATATCCGTGATTCAGAATGTGGATCGGAGAAAGTATTGTTTTCGGGAATATGACGCAGCGAAAGGCTATTGCTGCGCGGTTTGCGCAGTTCAAAGTGAATTTGAGACGGAAGTGCGCCAGGTGAACATATTGAAAAATATATTGGAAATGTTGAAATAATTACAGACAATTTAGACAAATTAAAAGAAGAAACAAAATTTTTAAAAAATATTTCAAAAAAGTATTGACAAATGAGCGGGGTTCGGCTATAATAAGACCATCAAAAACAAAGGAGGTACGGTCCAAAGAACACGTAAGCGCCGTTTCATTTACATAAGATAGATGAGACGAAGGAACCCCGAATCTGCGAGGAGCACCCCCGGAAGGATTTCAAGACAATTGCGGAAGACAGATTGCTTTGTAATATGACGAGAAAGTATTGCAGGACTGATGATTTCTTCCATAGGCAATGGTTGAAAGAGAAGATGAGAAGGAGAATGAAGAAAGAGGGAAGGGAATCGCAGAGAACGGAAAAATTTAATATAGAGAAAACTATCAAAATGAAAGAGGTACAGTCCAATGGATGAGATAGTATAAAGAGAGTATCGGTTAAAGAAAATGATCGATACTCTCTTTCGTTACGCCAGTATACAAAAGAGTGCCAGCGACGCGTTTTTTGTTTTACGCCAGTATGCAAAAAAAGCCAATTACGCTCTGTTTGCGAAAGATTCCATATATATCTTGACATTCTCCGGCAAACGCAATACAATAGACCTTGTAAAGTAGTTTTTGAAACTACATGGAAAAGCATAAAAAGCGAGGCCGAGGGTATGAAATACAAAATAGTGGCGGATTCGTCAGCGAATCTTTATGAGATAGAAGGAGTGGATTTTACCAGCGTTCCCCTGAAGATCATTACGGATGAAAGGGAATATGTGGATGTAAAAGGAACAAATCTTGCGGAAATGGTAGATTATCTTCAGGGTTACAAGGGGCGTTCCAGCACGTCCTGTCCCAATGTAAACGACTGGCTGGAGGCTTTTGGGGATGCGGATGTGATCTTCGGCGTCGCGATTACCAGTAATCTGTCCGGAAGCTATGCTTCCGCTGTGAAGGCCAGGGAGGAGTATCTGGCGGAACATCCGAAGGCGAAGGTGATGATCGTGGATTCCCTGTCCGCCGGGCCGGAACTGGAACTGATTGTGGAGAAGATGACCGAGGTGGTGCAGGCTGGGGGCAGTTTCGAGGAGATGGAGCAGAAGATCGAGGAGTACTGCAGGCACAGCCATCTGCTGTTTTGCCTGGAGCATCTGGATAACCTGGCCAGGAACGGCCGCGTGAATCCGGCAGTGGCCAAGATTGCCGGGATTCTGGGGATTCGTATCGTGGGCAAGGCCAGTGATGAAGGCACGCTGCAGCAGCTTCACAAGTGCCGCGGAGAGGCCCTGACGGTGTCAAGTACCTGGAAGGAAATGCTGGCTCATGGCTACAGCGGCGGGAAGGTCCGCCTGGCCCATTGTTTCAATCCCGGAATCGCGCAGAAGCTTACGGACGTGATTCATGAGAGGTTTCCGAACGCGGACGTCCGCACTACATTCTGTACGGCTCTCTGCAGTTTTTACGCGGAGAAGGGCGGACTTATGATCGGGTATGAAGGATGAAGAGATAAAAGAATAAGGATGATAGAATAAGGGTAATAGAATAAGGATAATAGAATAAGGATAATAGAATAAGGAACCGGAGGGATATCTTATAATCCCTCCAGATTGAAAGGCGGCGTGTATTCCTCTTTGGCGCTGCTTTTTTTCTGCATATAACCCGTGTCCAGTCCCAGTTCCAGAGCGGCGTTCAGGACAGATTCGTATTCATAGGTAGTGATTCGGCGGGACAGTTCCGGGTAAAGGGAGGTCTGTCTGCCGGCGGAATCCTTCTGGCCCGGCTGTGACGGTGAGACAGCGTGTTCCTTAACCGCTCCGGCAGGAGTGTACTGGCTCATCAGGCTCAGATAATAGGATCCTTTCGGAAGGTTCTCCTTCATCCAGTGAAGGAGACGGATGGAATCCTGACGGGCGCCGGGCAGTACCATATGGCGGATCACCACGCCGGAAGTCATGATACCCCGGTCGTCCAGAACCGGAGCGCCGGTCTGACCGATCATCTGCCGGATGGCGATGGAAGCCTGCTCAAAATAATCGGAAGCCTGGGAATATCGAGCGGACAGGCCGCGGTCCATGTATTTCAGATCCGGAAGCCAGATATCCACGTATCCGGACAGAGCTTCCACAATCTCCGGCCGCTCATAGCCGCCGCAGTTGTAGACGATGGGTATGGTCAGCCGGTCTTTGACCAGTTCCAGGGCGGATACGACAGAGGGAAGATAATGGGTGGCCGTGACCAGATTGATATTGTAAGCGCCTTGATCCTGCAGCCGCAGGAAACAGTCAGTCAGCTGTCGGACGGATATTTCCTTTCCGAACCGGTCATGGCTGATTTTGTAATTCTGGCAGAAACAGCAGCCCAGAGTACAGCCGCTGAAGAAGACAGCGCCGCTGCCGCCGGGATGTGACGGACATGCCGATATGCTGTCGGGTTCGCCAGGGTCCGCAGGCTCCGTGCTGCCGCCCATGCCGTCGGAAAATGTCCCGCTGATACAGGGCTCCTCCCACATGTGAAGGGCGGCGCGGGCGACTCGGATCCGGTCTGTGCAGCCGCAGTAACCGGTGCGGACAGTACGGTCCGTCCCGCATTGTCTGGGACAGAGCCGGCAGTTTTTATAAGCATCCGTGGACAGAAGACTGGAATATGATGTCATGACAGACTCCTTTTCAGCGAGTGTGAAAATATTCTAAAGAGACGTGGGCTTCGGCATGGGATTCTGTTCTCGGAATTCGGTGGGGGACAGGCCGAATTCCTTCCGAAAAGCCCGGTAGTAGCTGGTATAATCCTGAAATCCGTACTGAAGGCTGATCTGATTGAAGGGAACTCCCGCCATGATTTCATGTCTGCTGGCCTGAAGACGTTTCTTCGTCACATACTGGTGGGGGGAGATGCCCATATTGTTCTTAAATACGTGAGCAATGTGATATTTGCTGACATAGAAAAAACCGGCCAGGGCATCCAGAGACAGATCCTCCTCCAGATGATTGCTGATGTAGTCGCACAGATTCAGATAGAGATTTTTTTCACGGGCAGGGGAGTCCATGTGGTCGGACTGGTACAGCATCCGGTTGATCTGCATGAGCAGAGAGGCGATGATCAGGCGGCAGCTGGTATCGCGGAAGGGATTCTGCCCCCCGTGTTCCTGCACCAGTTCGATAAATTTCGCCTGGATTTCCTGAGCTGGGACATAGCCGCAGCGCACATGATATCTGCCGTATGTCTGAGCCCGGTTGAATCCGTAGGCAAAATCATCGGAGATTTCCGCCAGACGATGGTAAAAGTCTTTGCCCAGCCACAGGACGAACCTGCGGTAAGTGCTTTTGATATTGCGAAAATAAGGCCGGTGTTCCACGCCGGGGGGAATCAGCAGAAGATCACCGTATTCCAGTGAGTGGACGGAATTCGCCACCCGGTAATCGACGTCTCCCTCCAGGAAGAAAAACAGTTCGTAATATTCGTGCTGATGGAATCGGACCGGTTTCAGGTTGACGTCCCGATAGTAGAAAATCTCGAAATCCGGCGTCTCCATGTACTGTCGCGTATCAAAGGTGGTGGACAGTTCTTTTTTTCTATACTGTCGTTTAGCCATGACCGTCTCCTTCTGACAGACAATGATTGGTTCTGCATCTAATTATATACAATAATAACAATTTTTGCAATGTTAATCACAAAAGTTTCCATGTAATTTGCTGACAGATTTGTTATACTATTCTTGTAAGCAGAAAGCAGCGCGGAGCGGTTCCCGGAGTTCTGGAACAGGAACAGGGCTGTGCTGCAGAAAGTATATAATATAAGTATAGAAAGCGAGGGGTAACTATGGGATTATCATTTGGTACAGATCTGACCGGAAAAGTGGCGGTTGTGACAGGCGCTGGCGGCGTGCTGTGCGGCATGTTTGCCAAAACGCTGGCGGAGGCCGGCGCGAAGGTAGCGGTTCTCGATTTGAATGAGGAGGCGGCCCAAAAGGTAGCCGACGAGATCACGGCTGCGGGGAACATAGGAAAGGCTTACAAGACCAACGTGCTGGAGAAGGAAAGTCTGGAACAGACACATGAGAAGGTTCTGGCGGAGCTGGGGCCCTGCGACATTCTGGTCAACGGCGCCGGCGGCAACAATGCCAGAGCGCAGACCCAGAAGGAATATTTTGAGATCGGCGATATTGAGGCCGATACGGTGTCTTTCTTTGATCTGGATCAGAACGGCGTGCAGTTTGTATTTAACCTGAACTTTATCGGAACGCTTCTGCCTACCCAGATATTTGCCAAGGACATGATCGGACGGGAAGGCTGCAATATCCTGAATGTGTCTTCCATGAACGCGTTCACGCCTCTGACCAAGATTCCGGCATACAGCGGCGCCAAGGCGGCGGTCAGCAACTTTACTCAGTGGCTGGCGGTTCATTTCTCCAAGGTAGGCATCCGTGTCAACGCCATGGCCCCCGGATTCTTCGTGACCAATCAGAATCAGAAGCTGCTGTTTAACGATGACGGTACGCCGACTCCGAGAACCGAGAAGATTCTGGCGGCGACCCCCATGGGACGTTTCGGCAAGGCGGAGGAGCTGAACGGGACTCTTCTCTATCTGCTGAATAACGACGCGGCCGGCTTTGTCACCGGCGTGGTCATCCCCATCGACGGCGGATTCTCCGCGTATTCCGGGGTTTAAGGCGTTTGATTTCGGAACCCACGGGGCCGGCCGGTCAGAATGTGAGAGCGACCTGCGTTTTCGGCGGCTTTCAGGGAAAACGAAAAAATAAAAGAAAGAAAAAGGAGGTAACACTATGCCGATGCAAATGGGTTGGCGCTGGTACGGAGAGGGTAACGACAAGATAACCCTGTCCGATATCCGGCAGATTCCCGGTGTCTCTACCATTGTCTGGGCCTTGCACAACAAGATGCCCGGCGAGGTCTGGGAGCCGGAAGAGATTGCGGAAGTGCAGAAGCAGATTGAAGCCTACGGCTTCAACATGGATGTGGTTGAGTCGGTCAATGTCCACGACGACATCAAGATTGGTCTGCCTACCAGGGACAAGTACATTGAAAACTACAAGCAGACCATCCGCAACCTGGCTCCCTTCGGAGTCAAGGTCATCTGCTACAACTTCATGCCGATTTTCGACTGGACAAGATCGGATCTGTTCCATCCGGTGGGGGACGGTTCTACCGCTCTGTATTACCAGAAGGATATGATCCAGGATGATTACAACGCTATGGCGGAGTACATCATGTCCTTTACCGAGAAGTACAACATGACCTTCCCCGGCTGGGAGCCGGAGCGCATGGCCAAGCTGGACGAGCTGTTTAAGGCCTATGCTCCTGTGACCAAGGAGAAGCTGTGGGAGAATTTCAAGTATTTCCTGGAGGCTATCATGCCGACCTGCCATGAGTGCGACATCAAGATGGCGGTACATATGGATGATCCGCCGTGGGATATCTTCGGCCTGCCCAGGCTGCTGGTGAACGGAGAGGCCATTGACCGGTTCCTGTCCATGGTGGACGATCCCTACAACTGCCTGACACTGTGCAGCGGTTCCCTGAACGCGGATCCCAACAACAATGTGGCGGATATCGTCCGCAAGCACTGCGACCGGATCGCCTTTGCCCACATCCGCAACGTGAAGCACTTCCCCAACGGAGACTTCAGTGAGGCCAGCCACCGCGACTGCGACGGCGATACCGGAATCCTGGATATCCTGAAGGCCTACCACGACTGCGGTTTCGAGGGATATATCCGTCCGGACCACGGCCGTCATCTGTGGGATGAGAAGCCGGGCAATGTCCGTCCCGGATACGGCCTCTACGACCGGGCCCTGGGCGTTATGTACATGCTTGGTGTGTGGGATATGCTGGACAAGCTGGATGCAGAGAAGAAATGATGAATCGATAAATTGATCAATCGGGCGTGAGAAAGCGCAGGCAATCTTTTATGGTTACCTGCGCTTTCTGCAGTATTACGTCAGTATTTAATCCCGGAACACATCCGCCGGATAATGGTAGATTTCCGCATAGGATTCCAGCTCGGAGTCGGACAGGGGAAGGGACGGAATCAGACCGGTACACTCCATGGCGGAGCAGGCCTTCATGTTCAGCATCTCGTCTTCTTCATAATCCTGGTCGGAATCGCCAGTGGGAGCGTAGCCATGCCCGTCGCCGATGTCACTGCCGGTGGGAGCGTAGCCGCGGGAGCTGTCGGAGTTTCCGCCAGTGTCAGCGAAATCACTGCTGTCGCCGCGGTCACGGCTGCCTCCGAGTTCCGTCTGCCTTGTATAGCGGTAATCGTTGTTTACGGTATTGGTGCCAAAGGGAAAGCCGCTGCCGCAGGTTTCCGCGGCAATATTTGGATTGGTAGTCCAGCGGGGGCTTTGGCTGCTTTGTTTATCGCGCATGTTCATCATCACCTCATGAGTAGTATGAGGCGATGATGAGAGAATTATAAGCGGCGGCAGCTTGCAATAAAAGCCATAAATTTCAGAAATTGCCTGAAATCTATGGCTTGATTCTGCCGCATGCGGCAATGTATTTGTCGATAAGGAAATCAATAATGTGATAGAAACTGTTTCGTCCGCTCTTCCTTCGGGTTTCCAAAAACTTCTGCTGGCGGTCCCTGCTCCACGATGACGCCGTCATCCATGAAGATCACGTGGTTGGCCACATCTCTGGCAAAGGACATCTCGTGGGTGACAATGATCATGGTAGTGTTTTTGTCCGCCAGTTCCCGGATCACCTTCAGCACTTCGCCGGTCAGCTCCGGATCCAGAGCCGAAGTGGGTTCATCGAAACAGAGAATGTCGGGCTGAAGGGCCAGGGCGCGGGCAATGGCCACACGCTGGCACTGACCGCCGGAAAGCTGATGGGGATAATTGTCCAGCCGGTTGGAGAGTCCCATCTGGTCCAGGAGCGTTTTTGCCTGAGCCTCGATCTCGTCATAGATTTCTCGCTTTCTCGACTTGAAATCCGGGCGTTCCTCTGCCAGGAGCTTTCGCGCCAGCATGACGTTTTCCATGGCAGTGTACTGGGGAAACAGATTGAAGGACTGGAACACCAGGCCGAAGTGCAGCCGCTTTTTGCGTATGGCCGCTTCGCTTAAGGTGGCGGGATCGTCCGCGTCAAACAGGGTCTCTTCATTGACACGGATAACGCCTTTGTCAGGACGCTCCAGAAAATTCAGGCACCGAAGCAGAGTGGTCTTGCCGCTTCCCGAGGAACCGATAATGGAAAGCACCTGTCCCTGTTCCAGGGAGAGATCGATATGCTTCAAAACTTCGGTATGTTCAAAGGTCTTGCAGATATTTCGGGCTTCTAAAATAGGCATCTGATTTTCCCTCCTTACCTGAAATAATCCAGCTTTTTCTCAAGCCGTCCCAGCAGAAGGGTCAGGACGCCGTTGAAAATAAGATAGTAAAACGCCGTGAAAAACAGAGGCCAGATGGCTCCGGAGATACCGTGGGAACCTTTCATAAAGGACTGTCCGGCGAAAATGATCTCCTGCAGGGCGATGATTCTGGCAAGAGCCGTGTCCTTGACCAGAGTGATGATTTCGTTGGACATGGGCGGCACGATGCGCTTGATCATCTGCAGCAGCTTGATCTTCCAGAAGATCTGGCTTTTGGTCATGCCCAGAACCAGGCCGGCTTCTTCCTGGCCCACTGGTACGCCCTGGATACCGCCCCGGTAAATCTCGGAAAAGTAACAGGCGTAATTGATGATAAAGGCGGTGGAAGCCGCCAGGAAACGTCCGGTCTCCCCGCCTCCCCAGATAGGATTATTCAGTACCAGGCCGGGGAAGTAGTAGATGATCAGAAGCTGAATCATCAGGGGCGTGCCGCGTATGATCCAGACGACCAGCTTGGTTGCCAGGCTCAGGGGCCGAAACCGGGACATGGAGCCGAAGGCAATGACAAGTCCCAGGGGGAACGCGCCGATCAGCGTCACAAAGAAAAGTTTTAGCGTTTGAATAAAGCCGGTATTGAGGGCCCCGATGACCACCGGCATCTGTTCCAGAATAAGACTCATATCAACTCTCTGCTTTCTGCGGGTCTTTTGGGTGAATCAGGGGATGCTGCAAAACCTTATGATGATTTTTTGCAGCATCCCCCGGTTGGTCTGCTTTTATCTATGAATCATGCAATGTGTGCCGCCCGTTACTGTTCGGTCAGCACGGCCGCCGCGCGCATTGTTCAATCAGCGCGGCCTGTATGGTTACTGCTCAATCAGTGCGGCCGGTACGGTTACTGCTCAATCAGCGCGGCCTGCACGCCGTAGGTCTCCGCGCATGCTTCCATGGAGCCGTCTGCGTAGCTGTCGGCAAAGAAATCGTTGAGGGCTGCAGCCAGATCGGAACCCTTGCGGAATCCGACGCCGTACTCTTCACTGTTGAGGCCGACGGTGTAGGTCAGGTCCGCGTAGCCGGTTCCCTCGCCTACCATGGCGGCAGCCATTAGGGAGTCGATGACAGCGGCGTCAGAGGTGCCTGCGGCGACTTCCATCAGGGCGTCTGCCTGGGAGGTTACAGAGGTGTATGTAAGTCCGAGGGCATCAACCTCAGCTTCGCCGGCGCTTCCTGCCTCTACGGCGAAGGACAGATCGGAAAGGCTGTCCGTATCCTGATACTGATCGGCCACATCGGCAGGAACGATAATAACCTGAGCATTGTTGCAGTAAGCGTTGGAACATTCCATGGCGCTGGTCACTTCGTCAGTCAGGGTCATGCCGTTCCAGACACAGTCGATGGTCTTGCCTTCCAGTTCCAGAATCTTGTTGTCCCAGTCGATTACGATGAATTCCGCGTCTACGCCAAGGCTCTCCGCGAATGCTTTGGCCATGTCGGCGTCGAAGCCGATCCACTCGCCGTTCTCATCCTGATAATCCATAGGCTCAAACTCCGTGATACCCACGACCAGGGTTCCCTTGTCCTGGACATAAGCCAGATCGCTGTCAGTTTCCGCTTCAGCGGCCTCCGTCTCAGCAGCTTCTGTCTCGGCAGCAGTGGTTTCTTCTGCCGTGGTATCTTCAGCGGTGGTTTCCGCGGCGGCAGCGGTAGTTTCAGCGGGAGCGGAAGAAGTGGAGCTTCCGCAGGCAGCCAGGGACAGAACCATGGCCATGGTCAGGGTTAAAGATAATACTTTTTTCATGATCTTTCTCCTCCAGATTAATAGTATAACTTTGTGACGTCATTATATTAGCAAGTTAGCGGAATAAAGTCAACAGGAAATTACAATAAATCATAAAGGAAGAAATCGTATTATGCCTTCAGCGCCGCCTCAATGAAGCCTTTGAACAGGGGATGGGGCTTGTTGGGCCTGGACTTCAGTTCCGGATGGGCCTGGGTGCCGATAAACCAGGGATGGTCCGGCAGTTCGATCATCTCCACAATACGGTTGTCGGGGGACATGCCTGACAGCAGCATTCCGTTTCTGGTCAAAATATCCCGATAGTCGTTGTTTACTTCGTAGCGGTGACGGTGGCGTTCGGAAATCTGTTTCTGTCCGTACAGGGCGTAGGCTTTGGAGGATTCGTTCAGCACGCAGGGATACGCGCCCAGCCTTAGGGTGCCGCCGATGTCCTCGATGCCGTCCTGCTCCGGCATCAGGTGAATGACCGGATTGGTAGTGGCCGGATTCAGTTCTACGCTGTGAGCGTCGGTCAGGCCGAGAACATTTCTGGCGAACTCCACGATGGCGAGCTGCATGCCCAGACACAGGCCCAGGAAGGGAATCCCGTGTTCCCGGGCATACCGGATAGCGTAAATCTTGCCGTCGATGCCACGGTCGCCGAAACCGCCGGGTACCAGGATGCCTTTTACGTCTCCCAGAAGTTCGTTCACATTGTCCGGAGTTACTTTCTCGGAATCGATCCATTTGATATGGACCTCCGCGTGGTTGGCTACGCCGCCGTGCTTTAATGCTTCCACTACGGAGATGTAGGCGTCATGAAGCTGTATGTACTTGCCGACCAGGGCCACGGTCACTTCTGTCTGAGGATGCTTCCACGCGTCGATCATGGCGTGCCAGTCGGTCAGATCCGGCTCCGGGCAGGGAAGATCCAGACAATCGCATGCCACCTGGGCCAGATGTTCCTTTTCCATGGCAAGAGGAGCCTCATAGAGGACCTCCACATCCAGGTTCTGCAGTACATGGCTTTTGGGAACGTTGCAGAACAGGGAAATCTTGCTGCGGATGCCGTCGTCCAGGGGATGCTCCGTCCGACAGACGATGATATCCGGCTGAATGCCCATTCCCTGCAGGTCCTTGACGCTGGACTGGGTGGGCTTGGTCTTCAGCTCGCCGGAAGCTTTCAGGTAAGGAATCAGGGTCACATGGATCAGAATGGCGTTGCTGGGCCCTACTTCCCGCATAAACTGGCGGATAGCCTCCAGGAAAGGCTGGCTTTCAATGTCGCCTACGGTTCCGCCCACCTCAATAATAGCAATCTCTGTCTCATTTGTAGAGTAATTGCGGTGAAAACGGCTTTTGATTTCGTTGGTGATGTGGGGGATAACCTGGACAGTGCCGCCGCCGTAGTCGCCGCGGCGCTCCTTGTGAAGAACGCTCCAGTAGACTTTTCCAGTTGTGACGTTAGAATTTTTGGTGAGACTTTCATCGATGAACCGTTCATAGTGGCCTAAGTCAAGGTCCGTCTCGGCTCCGTCGTCGGTCACGAATACCTCCCCGTGCTGTACGGGGTTCATGGTGCCGGGGTCGATATTGATATATGGGTCAAACTTCTGCATGGTGACTTTGTATCCGCGGGCCTTTAAGAGACGTCCCAGGGACGCGGCCGTGATACCTTTTCCCAGTCCGGAGACAACTCCGCCGGTGACGAAAACATATTTAACTGGCATACTCAGAACCTCCCTTGCGTGAAAATCAAAATATTTTACTATTATACAACCCCTTTTTCCAAAAATCCACCCATTTTTGTAATTTTTTGAGGGTGTTTATAATAATTTAATAGTTGCGGTTCTTGATTTATGGAGAAACTGAAAGTATAATCAAGAAGGAACTGTTATACAGAAATTGGGAGAATCAGGATTATGAATGATAGAAACAACCGAAATAACCAGGGTAAGGGGCCGAATTACAATCAGATTTTCGGCGTTATCCTGACAGCAGGATTGATTACATTTCTGGTAATCATGATGATGAGCAACTTTATGAACCGCCAGACGACTGTGCCTTACAGTGAGTTTCTGGATTATCTGGAGGCAGGGCAGGTCGATGAGGTTACCATTGACGGAAGCGATATCCTTTTTACGCTGAAGGAAGATCATCCGCTGCCTAATATACCGGCCATTACCTACAGCACCGTGCGGATTGAGAGCGGGGACCAGCTGACGCTGCGGCTGGAGAAAGCCAATATCGTCTATGAGCAGCTGCAGCAGAATACGGCGCTGTGGAGCATTATGAGCACGGTGCTGATGTTCGGCTCCATTCTGTTCCTTATGAATATGATGATGAGGCGTATGGGCGGCGGCGTCATGGGCGTCGGCAAGAGCACGGCCAAGATGTATATGCAGAAGGAAACCGGAGTTACCTTTAAAGACGTAGCCGGAGAGGATGAAGCTAAGGAATCCCTGGTGGAGATTGTGGACTTCCTTCACAATCCGGGAAGATATACTCACATCGGCGCCAAGCTGCCCAAGGGAGCCCTGCTGGTAGGCCCGCCCGGAACCGGTAAGACTCTTCTTGCCAAGGCGGTGGCAGGCGAGGCCCATGTGCCGTTCTACTCTCTGTCCGGTTCTGATTTTGTGGAAATGTTCGTGGGCGTTGGCGCGTCCCGTGTCCGGGATCTGTTCAAGCAGGCCCAGGACAACGCCCCCTGTATCATCTTTATTGACGAGGTAGACGCCATCGGCAAGAGCCGTGATTCCCGTTACGGCGGCGGCAACGACGAGAGGGAGCAGACCCTGAATCAGCTGCTGTCGGAGATGGACGGATTTGATTCCTCCAAGGGCCTTCTGGTGCTGGCGGCTACCAACCGTCCGGAGATCCTGGACCCGGCCCTTCTGCGTCCGGGCCGTTTTGACCGGCGCATTATCGTGGATAAGCCGGATCTGAGAGGCCGTGTGGATATCCTGAAGGTGCACGCCCAGAATGTGGCCCTTGACGAGACGGTAGATCTGGAGGCTATTGCCCTGGCCACCTCCGGCGCGGTGGGTTCCGACTTGGCCAATATGATCAACGAGGCGGCTATTCTGGCCGTCAAGAACGGACGAAACGCGGTGAGCCAGAGAGATCTGTTTGAGGCCGTGGAAGTGGTTCTGGTAGGAAAGGAGAAGAAGGACCGGGTGCTCAGCAAAGAAGAGCGCCGGATCGTATCTTATCACGAGGTGGGCCATGCTCTGGTCAGCGCCCTGCAGAAAGATGCGGAGCCGGTGCAGAAGATCACGATCGTGCCCCGTACTATGGGAGCCCTGGGCTATGTGATGCAGGTGCCTGAGGAGGAGAAGTACCTGAATACGGAGAAGGAACTGAAAGCCATGCTGGTAGTCAGCCTGGCCGGCCGGGCGGCGGAGGAGATCGTGTTTGACACGGTGACCACAGGCGCGGCCAATGATATCGAGAAGGCGACGCGGATCGCCAGGGCCATGGTGACCCAGTACGGCATGTCCCAGAAGTTTGGACTGATGGGACTGGCGACTCAGGAGGATCAGTATTTAAGCGGACGCATGGTGCTGAACTGCGGCGAGGCTACGGCGGCGGAGATCGACCAGGAAGTGATGCGGATGCTGAAGGAAGCCTATGTCGAGGCGAAACGGCTGCTCAGCGAGAACCGCGACGCTATGGATAAGATTTCCGAATTCCTGATTGAGAAGGAGACTATCACAGGCAAGGAGTTCATGAAGATTTTCCATGAGATCCGGGACGGCAGGACGGCGCAGGCCGGTACTGCCGCGGAGAATCATGTGCCTGCGGGAATTTCCGCACGGCCGGAGAGCCCGGTGTCTGCAGAAGGTCCGCGACCGATGCAGAATCCGGCGGGAAATTAAATGAAATATGTATGATCGAGGCAGTCATCTGACTGGATCCGGCCAGGTGGCTGTTTTTGTATTACGTCAGTATGCAAAAAACGCGCCAGTGACGCGTTTTTGTATTACGTCAGTATGCGAAAAACGCGCCAGTGATGCGTTTTGGTGTATCGGGAATTGGAAAAGGCGCGAGAATAGCCGCGGTAAAGGCGCTGTACCATGACTGTGGCGGACAGAACGAAGAAGATTTCCAGGGCGCTGCTGATGATGCCGGCCAGGAAGAGCAGCAGACCGCTGATTAATGTAATAAAAAGAAGCATGATCTTATAAGGTTTCAGGAACCTTCTGGCGTCGCCGGAGGTAGAGGAAAGCAGCCAGACGATCCGGTACAGGCACAGAAGCAGCAGGATAGAGGACAGAAGGGCAAATACAATATGAAGGAAGGACTGGAGCGGCATTTGTCTGGGCAGGTAGGGCGTGGCGACAGCCAGCAGCAGAAGAAGAAGCGCAAGGTTCACGCACAGAGTCTCATTCCTGTGCCTGGGAAGGTGTGACATAAGCCGTTTGAGAATGGTATAAAAATAGAGACCAAGAACCAGGCCAAGTCCTGTAAAAGCAAATCTCCTGTCCGGCCAGCTTCCGATGACCGACAGGTTTGTTGAGAACCAGTCGGTACCGCTGACGAACAGGAGAGTATAGATAGGAATCACGATATATGCAGTAAGAGTGGAAAGCATAATAAACCTCCGGGAGACCTTGCTGATGCTCAGTATCTCCCGATGAGGGAAAAATATGAGACGACGGATGATAATTATAGGGCATCAATAATTGTCCGGCGTCATCTCTTTGCCTGCCTGAATCTCTTCAAAGTCTTTCAGGTTCCGGGCCAGAAGCTCCGGCGTGTTGAGTCCGTAGGGACATTTGGAGGAGCACTGATTACAGTGGAGGCAGTCCCTGATTTTGAACATTTCCGCCTGACCAGCCTCTTTCAAGCGGTCCTTTAAAGGAGAGCGGCGAAGAAGCAGGGACATCCGGGCGCAGTCGTTGATTTTGATTCCCGCCGGACAGGGCATGCAGTAGCCGCAGCCCCGGCAGAAGCTTCCGGACAGCTGCCGGCGGTCCGTCTCCACCAGAGCCTGGTATTCGGCGGTCCATGTCGGAGGATTGTCTATGTAGCTTAAGAATTCATCCAGTTCCGATTCTCGCTGAATCCCCCAGATAGGCACCACATGATCGAACTGGGAGGCGAAAGCGTAGGCGGCGGCAGAATTGGTGATCAGGCCGCCGGAGAGGGATTTCATGGCGATGAATCCCATATGATGTGTTCTGCAGCCTTCCACCAGGGCCAGGTCTTTCTCCACAGCCAGATAGCTGAACGGAAACTGGAGCGTGTCGTAAAGGCCGCTTTCAATACATTCCCAGGCTACGGAAAGACGGTGGTTGGTCAGGCCGATAAAGCGGATTTTGCCCTGCTGTTTCGCTTCCAGGGCGGCTTCATAGAGACCGGTGCCGTCACCGGGTTTCGGACAGAAATTGGGGTTGTGGAACTGATAAATATCAATATAATCTGTCTTTAAAAGCTTCAGGCTGGTTTCCAGGTCTTTTCGGAACTCATCAGCCGTCTTTGCCGGGGTCTTAGTCGCCAGGTACAGCCGGTTCCGTCTGTCCTCAAAGGCCAGGCCCAGCTTTTCCTCGCTGTCTGTGTAGGACCGTGCCGTATCAAAAAAGGTAATCCCGCCGTCATGGGCTTTCTGCAGCAGGCGGACGGCCTCTTTTACAGGCACACGCTGAATGGGTAGCGCGCCGAATCCATTGCGGTTGACGGTAATCTGTGTTCTTCCCAGAGTTATATTATCCATAAGGTCCTCCTTTTCATCTCGATGGAAATACTCGTCAAAGGCCGATTGCGGCAGGCGTCATCGGCACTTTCCCCGAGATTATAGCATGTCCTCCGGACCCAGGCAATTATTATCTGTAAGAACTTACAAAAAACAGTTGAAAGATAAATTTTTTGTGCTATAATCAGGGTTACGCCTTCGGGAAATGTTAGAAATAAAGGAGTATCAGAATCATGAAAGTGAACCAGAAAGCGGCCAGAAATTATGAGATCGATATGTGCAATGGCCCGCTTTTATCCAAGATTATCCTGTTTGCCATACCGCTTATGCTGTCCGGTATTCTGCAGCTTCTTTTCAATGCGGCGGACATCATTGTGGTAGGACGATACGCAGGCAGCGATTCGCTGGCGGCGGTAGGCGCTACCTCGGCGCTGATCAATCTGCTGATTAATGTATTTATCGGGCTGTCCATCGGAACCAATGTGTTGGTCGCCCGTTTTTTTGCCTCTCACAGTGAGCATGATCTGGAGGAAACGGTGCAGACATCGGTGGTGATTGCGTTCATTGGCGGTGTGATCCTGATCATCGTTGGCTTTTTGTTCTCCGGCCCGCTTCTGACTCTTATGGGCACGCCGGACAATGTGCTGCCGTTGTCTACCTTATATATGCAGATCTATTTTGCCGGTATGCCCGCGACTCTGCTTTACAATTTTGGCAGCGCCATACTGCGGGCGGTGGGAGATACCCGCAGACCTTTATATTACCTGCTGACGGCGGGAATCATCAATGTGGTTCTGAATCTGTTTTTCGTGATTCAGTTCTCCATGGGAGTAGCGGGCGTGGCGCTGGCTACGGTGATTTCCCAGTGCATCTCGGCAGGCCTCATCGTCCTGTGCCTGGTGCGCTCCGATGCTGATTATCGCATTCAGCTGAAACGGCTGCGGATTGTCCGGGATAAATTCTTTTCCATCGTGAAGATCGGGTTTCCGGCGGGACTTCAGGGCGCCATCTTTTCCATCTCCAATGTGCTGATTCAGTCCTCCGTCAATTCCTTCGGCTCCGTAGCTATGGCCGGCAATACGGCTTCAGCCAACATTGAAGGATTTATCTACACATCCATGAACGCGGTGTATCAGACGACCCTCAGCTTTACCAGCCAGAATTTCGGCGCTAAAAATTATAAACGGATGACCAGGGTCCTTCTGTATTGTCAGGGACTGGTGATTCTGGTGGGAATCGCGCTGGATGGAGGAGCGCTGCTGATGGGAAACCAGCTTTTGCATATCTATTCCTCCGATCCTGCGGTGATCGAGTACGGACTGCTGCGCATGAGGTGCTACATTGTCCTGTATTTCACCTGCGGCATGATGGACGTGATGGTGGGAGCCCTGCGGGGTATGGGATATTCGGTGCTTCCCATGTTCGTGTCCCTGACGGGAGCCTGCGCCTTCCGGATCGTGTGGATCTATACGGTCTTTGCGGCTAACCGAACGCTGCCGACGCTGTATTATTCCTATCCGGCCTCCTGGATTCTGACCTTTTTTGCCCACCTGATCTGCTATATCCTGATCCGGCGGCACCTGCACATATCGGAGAAGGACTGGATGAACCGAGAGCTGGCAGGGCAGAAGCAGCCGACGCAGCCGGCCTGACGGGAACCAAGCGGATTCTCGGATGCGGCGGAAGACATTTATCTTCTGCAGGATTTATCTTTTGCGGTAAAAAGGATTTGACAAATCTCCGTATTTTGTCTATGATTATAGGAGTTTCAACAGGAAAAGGTTAAGACGAAGAGGAGTACGTTCAGGACCCTGGCAGAGAGAACCGCTCGTCGGCTGGAAGGCGGTTTCAGAAGGAAGGAACGGAAGGTCGCTTCAGAACCGGAATGGCGAATCGCGAAGGAGTGCTGTGTGCTGCTGCGGAGTTGTGTTTAGGGCACAGAACAGCAGGGCGGGAGATTCGCGCAGTAGCCGTTCACGTCTGGCCGGCGTTAAATGGCCCGAAAGAGATGGGATTCGTGCGCGCGGAGCGCGCGGGGTTTCATAAAAAAGGTGGTACCGCGGATGATTTCGCCCTTTGTGTGAGTATGGCTCATGCAAGGGGCGTTTTTATATAACTTAGGAAATTTTTCCGGGCAGGCGTGTTCTTCTGCGCATCCGGCGGTGCCGAAAATGTCGCTGGCGCGGCCTGCTGCAGGACTGCATCGGGCGTGGCGTGCGTCAGCATTACAGAAAGATCAAAGGGGGTGATCCGGTGCGGACCAAAGCGAAAAAGACGGAAACCAGCTGCGACAGCTGCGCCAATCTGGTCTATGACGAGGATTATGAGGACTATGTCTGCGACGTGGACATGGATGAGGACGACTACGGCCGCCTGATGACGGACCGGTCCTTCCAGTGCCCTTATTACCGCAATGGAGACGAGTACGCGGTGGTGCGGCACCAGATGTAGGATTGCGTGAGCGCGAAGCGCGGAGCAATACGCGTATCATAGGGGTCAAAATACTCTTTGACGCCACATCATAACATTATATTATAGAAGGAGATTGAAATTCATGAAAGAATTGGAGAAGAATTACAATCCGTCGAAGATCGAGGGAGAACTTTACGAGCGCTGGATGGCTAAAGGATATTTCCGGGCGAAGCCCAATCCGGACAAAAAGCCCTTTACCATTGTGATGCCGCCGCCCAACATCACCGGGCAGCTGCACATGGGCCACGCCCTGGACAATACCATGCAGGATATTATCATCCGTTACCGTCGGATGCAGGGCTATGAGGCTCTGTGGCAGCCGGGCACGGACCACGCGGCTATCGCCACCGAGGTGAAAGTAATCGACAGCCTGAAAAAACAGGGAATCGAGAAGGAAGACCTGGGCCGGGAAGGATTCCTGGAGAAATGCTGGGACTGGCGGAAGGAGTACGGCGGCCGCATCATCAATCAGCTGCACAAGATGGGTTCCTCCGCCGACTGGGATCGGGAACGTTTCACCATGGACGAGGGCTGCTCGGAAGCGGTACTGGAGGTGTTCCAGAAGCTCTATGAGAAAGGCTGGATCTACAAGGGCAGCAGGATCATCAACTGGTGTCCGGTGTGCCAGACATCCATCTCCGATGCGGAGGTGATCCATGAAGATCAGGAAGGCTATTTCTGGCATATCAACTACCCCATCGTAGGCGAGGAGGGCCGCTTTGTGGAGATCGCCACCACCCGTCCGGAGACGCTTCTGGGCGATACAGCCGTGGCGGTGAATCCGGAGGATGAGCGGTATCAGGATCTGGTGGGGAAAATGCTGGAGCTGCCCCTGACTGGGCGGCAGATCCCGGTGATCGCCGATGCTTATGTGGATAAGGAATTTGGCACCGGCTGCGTGAAGATCACGCCGGCCCACGACCCCAACGACTTTGAGGTGGGCAAGCGTCACAATCTGGCGGAGATCAATATCCTGAATGACGACGCCACTATCAATCTGCCGGGCAGCAAATATCACGGCATGGACCGCTACGAGGCCCGGAAGGCCATGGTAGCGGATCTGGACGCCCTGGGTCTTCTGGTGAAGGTGGTTCCCCACACCCACGCAGTGGGCACCCATGACCGCTGCGGTACCACTGTGGAGCCCATGATCAAGCCTCAGTGGTTTGTGAAGATGTCGGAGATGATCAAGCCTGCGGTGGAGGCCGTGAAGAACGGCGATATCACGCTGCTGCCTCAGCGGATGGACAAAAACTATTACAGCTGGACGGACAATATCCGCGACTGGTGCATTTCCCGGCAGCTGTGGTGGGGACACCGGATCCCGGCCTACTACTGCGCCGACTGCGGCGAGATGACCGTTTCTAAGACCCGTCCGGAGAAATGTCCCAAGTGCGGCAGCGCTCATTTGAATCAGGACGAGGATACGCTGGATACCTGGTTTTCTTCCGCTCTGTGGCCTTTCTCCATCCTGGGATGGCCCGAGCAGACGGAAGATCTAAAATATTTCTATCCGACGGATGTGCTGGTGACCGGATACGACATCATTTTCTTCTGGGTTATCCGCATGATCTTTTCCGGGTATGAGCAGATGGGCGAGAAGCCCTTCCACACAGTATTGTTCCACGGGCTGATCCGGGATTCCCTGGGGCGGAAGATGAGCAAGTCCCTGGGCAACGGCATCGACCCGCTGGATGTCATTGACAAATACGGCGCCGACGCCCTGCGCATGACCCTGGTGACGGGCAACGCCCCCGGCAACGACATGCGTTTTTACTGGGAGCGGGTGGAGAACAGCCGGAACTTTGCCAACAAGATCTGGAACGCTTCCCGTTTCATCATGATGAACATTGAGAAGGCGTCGCCGGAGCAGCTACGGGCCTACGATATCGCCTACGGTCTGAAGGAATGCGCGGTGGCCGCCGGAAAAGACGGCATCTGCCTGGGCTGCGGCAATGTGGCGCCTCTGACCATGGCGGACAAATGGATCCTGTCCAGAGTCAATACGCTGATCAAGGACGTTACCTATAATCTGGATAAATATGAACTGGGAATCGCCCTGCAGAAGGTGTACGATTTTGTGTGGGAGGAGTTCTGCGACTGGTATATCGAGATGGTGAAGCCCCGTCTGTGGAAGGACGACGACGAGACCCATACGGCGGCGGTCTGGACTTTGAAGACGGTGCTGGTGCAGTCCCTTAAGCTTCTGCATCCCTACATTCCCTTTATCACCGAGGAGATTTTCTGCAACCTGCTGGATGAGGGGGAGACCATCACTGTAGCTCAGATGCATCCTGACGGGACGGTGACGGAGAGTGAGAGCGACGAGCGGACCATCATGATCTCCGCGTGGCCGGTTTACCGGGAGACCTGGAATTTCGCCAAGGAGGAATCCGAGGTGGAGACCATCAAGGAGGCGGTGCGCGCCATCCGCACGGTCCGCACTTCCATGAACGTGCCCCCCAGCAAGAAGGCCCAGGTGTATGTGGTGTCGGAGAATCAGGAACTGCTGGATATCTTTGAGAGGAGTAAGGTGTTCTTTGCCATGCTGGGCTACGCCAGCGAAGTGCATCTCCAGACGGACAAGACCGGAATTTCTGATGACGCGGTGTCCGCGGTGATCGCCCAGGCCGCCATCTATATGCCCTTTGCCGAGCTGGTGGATGTGGCTAAGGAAATCGAGCGCCTGGAGAAAGAAGAAGCCCGGCTGGAGAAAGAACTGGTCCGGGTAAACGGTATGCTTGGCAACGAGCGCTTTGTCAGCAAGGCCCCCGCCGCCAAGATTGCCGAAGAAAAAGAAAAACAGCAGAAATACGCCCAGATGATGGAGCAGGTGAAGGAGCGCCTGGCTCAGCTGAGATAATGAGTTTTGCGGCCCGGGCTGGGCAGAATGCCGCCCGGGCCGGCTATGACGAAGGCGGTCCTTGTCGTATTGTGCGAAAAATAACTGTTGGCATGAAATAGCAAATATATTATAATGTTTACGTATGAAGGAAATTGAAGAATATCTGAACAATATCCCCATGTGGGCAGACAAAAAGAACAGTCTGGCGGATGTACGCCGGTATCTGGAAACCATGGACAACCCGGATGACGCCATGCGCATTATTCATGTGGCCGGAACCAACGGCAAGGGGTCGGTGTGCTCCTATCTGACGTCCATGCTCCATGAAGCCGGTTTTTCCGTAGGGACATTTATCTCGCCTCATCTTGAGACTGTCAGGGAAAGGTTTCTTGTAGATGGGGAGATGGTTTCAGAGGAGGAGTTCGGACAGGCCTTCGAGCAGGTAAAGGCATTGGCGGACAGGATGACGTCTGCGGGATTGAATCCGCCGACCTATTTTGAGTTCCTGTTTTATATGTCTATGGTAATCTTCCGAAAGGCGGGACCGGATTTTGTGATTCTGGAGACCGGCCTGGGCGGACGGCTGGATGTGACCAATGTAATCCGGAAGCCGGTGCTGACGGTGCTTACATCTCTCAGTATGGATCATATGCAGTATCTGGGCAACACCCTGGCGGAGATTGCCGGGGAGAAGGCCGGTATCATGAAAGAGGGAGTGCCGGCAGTCTATGATGCCAACTGTCCGGAGAGCCTTCCGGTGATTGAACACAGGGCGGAGCTGCTGGGCTGTCCCGCCTATCCGGTGAGCAGAAAGGATTATACGTTTCTGGGAAGGGATAACGGGGAGCCGCGGATTGCCATTCGGACGACAGACGGAGGACAGGTGGTGGTGACCATACCTTCCCAGGCAGAGTATCAGATGATGAATGTAACCGTCGCCGTCCGGGCCGTGGGAGTGCTGCGCAGCCGCCGTATTGCGTGGCTGTCGGCAGAGGACGTGGTAAGAGGTATCCGCTGCAGTTATTGGCCGGGACGCATGGAGGAGGTTCTTCCCGGAGTGTACCTGGACGGGGCCCACAATGAGGGAGGCATTCAGGCGCTGTCGGCTACCATCTGCAGACTGCAGCAGGAGACAGGCCGGCCGGTATCTCTTATGTTTGGAGCCATGTCCGATAAGGCCCATGGGAAGATGATCCGGGATCTGTGCCGGGGTATCCGGGTTCAGCGGGTAACCATTGCCCATGTGGACTCCAGCCGGAGCGCCGGAGCTGAAGAACTGGCGGAAGAATTCAGGCAGGAGCTTGATTGTCCGGTAGAGGCATTTGATACGGTGGAAGAGGCATGGAGGGATTTCCTGGATCATAAAGGGGAAGGACTTGCCTTCTGTGCCGGTTCTCTGTATCTGATCGGCAATGTGATGAGTCTGCTTAAGGAGGAACAGGACCATGATCGATTTTGAAAAAGAACTGGAGCAGTTTAAGCCCAGTCTTGAGGTGGAACAGATCGAGGATGCCGTCATGAATATGGATCTGACCGATATGACGGATATTTTGATGAAGATGGTGGAAGAAAGCCAGGAGAGAAAAGAGTAGACTCATGGATTACGCAAAGAGATGCCGCCGGATTTCCAACGCGTTTTACAACGCGGGGCTGGAAAAGGCGCAGATACGTGATTTGACAGGCGCGGCGCAGTGCCTGAAGAAAAGTCTTCATTTTGATAAATACAATATCGACGCCCGAAATTTGCTGGGCCTGATCTATTATGAGGCCGGCGAGACGGCGGAGGCTCTGGTCCAGTGGGTGGTCAGCTCCAACCTGCGGCCTCAGGACAACAGAGCGCTGGACTATCTGGAGGAAATTCAGGGAAAACCCGGACAGCTGGAGGATGAAAGTGTTCATATCCGGAAATATAATCAGGCGGTTCAGTACGCCCAGACAGATAATTCCGATCTGGCGATTCTGCAGCTAAGGCGGGTGGTGGAGCATAAGCCCAATTACATCAAGGCCCATATGCTTCTGGCCCTTCTTTATATCGGCAGGGAGGAATACACCAAAGCGGGGCAGTCTCTGTACAAGGTACTGCAGATTGACAAGAACAATCCCAGGGCATCCCGGTATATGTCTGTCGTCAAGCGGAACACGCGCCAGGGAGATGTGGAGCGGAAAAAGCTTCTGACGGCATTTTCCCACAGGGAGATGCAGGACGACGACGTAATCCTGCCGCCTACTTACAAGGAGACTACGGGCTGGCTGACGATTATCAATATTGCCGCCGGTCTGCTGATGGGCGCAGCGGTTATTTTTTTTCTGGTTATGCCGGCCAGGGAACAGCAGCTCCAGGCGGAGCATAATCAGGAGCTGACGCAGGTTTTGGAGCAGGTAAACCAGAGAAACATTGAGATTGACGGTCTGGAGGCTGACGCGGCTGCTCTTCAGGAAGAAAAAGAGGCGGCAGACGCCAGGCTCCAGTCGATTATAGATGAGAACGGAGGCATGCTGAGCCAGTATCAGCGCCTCATAGCCATTCTTCAGGCGTATCGGGCCGATGATTTCCAGACGGCGGTGGAACTGTATTCCGATCTGGATGCCTCGGCGATTACGGATGAGGGGATTCAGACCGTCATTGCCGATATCAGGACGGACATGGAGGCCAACGGATATCAGGTGCTGGCGGAACTGGGGAACCGGGCCAGGGATGCAGGCAATACGGATCAGGCCCTGGTTTACTATCAGAAGAGCCTGGCAATCCATCCCGACAATGTCCAGGTAATCTATGATATGGCTATGGTCTATCACGCAAGAGGCGAGGAGGATCAGGCCAATGAGCTGTTTGGCCAGGTTATTGTCGGATATCCGGATTCGGAACTGGCTGCGCTTGCCAGGGAGACAAGAGGGTATTAACAGAAGAAGCAGAAGATCAGATAAGACACTACGAAAGATATTTGATTCGTGGTGTCTTTATTTGTATTACGTCAGTATGCGGGAAAGGAGAGAAAAAAGGATGAATGATACCGCGTTTTTATATGAAGCCAGGGGAAGGGTGCTGGTGATCCATCTGCCGAAGGAATTGGACCATCACAATTCCAGAAGTCTCAGGTACGAGACAGATCTGCTGCTGGAGGAAAATTATATTTCCAGGATTGTGTTTGATTTTTCCAAGACGGTGTTTATGGATTCCACAGGAATCGGAATCCTGCTGAACCGATACAAACAGATGCAGCGCAGCGGGGGAACCGTGGCTATCTACGGCGCCAGGGCGCAGATCGCGAGGCTTTTATCCATCGGCGGCGTGATGAAGCTGGTGGACCGGTACGATACCAAAGAGGCAGCCATAGCAGAAGGAGGAAAGAAATAATGGGACAGGACAGGGAGATGAGAACTGGAAAATGCGGAGGAGCGGATTCCATGGCGGAGACCATGCGGCTGGAGATCGAGAGCCATTCCCGCAACGAGGAGTTTGCCCGGGTGGTAGTGGCGGTGTTTGCCAGCCGCCTGGACCCGACTCTGGAGGAAATCGATGATGTGAAGACGGCGGTTTCCGAGGCGGTGACCAACGCGGTGATCCATGGTTACCGCTGCGGGCCGGGAACCATCTACATAGAGGCCTCCGTGCGGGGAAAGGAGCTGACGGTGTCAGTGCGTGACGAGGGCGTAGGAATTCCCGATATCGCAAAGGCCAGGGAGCCTATGTACACCACCGACTGCACCGGTGAACGCTCCGGTATGGGATTTGCCTTCATGGAGGCCCTTATGGATCAGGTTCAGGTTCGGTCCCTGGTGGGGGAAGGAACCGAGGTGACCATGAAAAAACTGATTGGCAGGTGAGGGCATGGATGAGACGATGGTGCTTATGACCAGGGCGCACCAGGGAGATAAAGGGGCCCGGGACCAGCTTGTGTTCGACAACATGGGGCTGGTCTGGAGTATTGTAAGGAGATTTTCGGGCCGGGGATACGACATGGAGGACCTGTTTCAGATTGGCAGCATCGGACTCATGAAGGCAATCGATAAATTTGATCTGACGTATGAGGTACGTTTTTCTACTTATGCGGTGCCTATGATCACCGGAGAGATCAAGCGCTTTTTGCGGGACGACGGCATGATTAAGGTGAGCCGTTCCGTGAAGGAGATGGGAATGAAAGTGAGGATGGTCCGGGAGAAACTGACCTCCGATTATGGCCGGGAACCAACGGTGGAGGAGATAGCCGGGCAGATAGGCGTCAGCAAGGAGGAAGTGGCTGCTTCCATAGAAGCGGGGGCAGAGGTGGAGTCTCTGTATAAGCCGGTCAGCAAAGGGGACGAGCCCGGTCTTATGCTGATGGACAAGATCGAGGATCAGGACGAAAGCCAGGAAAAGCTGTTAAACCATATGGTCCTTCGGAGTCTGATCGAGGAACTGGGGGAAAAAGAGCGGACCATTATTATCCGCAGATATTTTGAGAACCAAACCCAGACTCAGGTGGCGGAGGCCTTGGGAATCTCCCAGGTGCAGGTGTCGCGTTTGGAAAAGAAAATTTTGAGACAGATGCGGGAGCATTTTTGAAATCCGTATAAAAAATAAATGGAAGGTATCCGCCGCGGCCGGAAATCATCGGGAATAGAAAACGGAAATCCGCCCATACTAATCTTACATTGCCGGAGAGGAAGTGAGAGAGTATGGAGTTTCTGAAAAATAAATGGACGTATCTTCTGCTGGCGACGGCGCTGGCGCTTATGGTCGGCGCATCCGCCTACCTGTATGTGATATGCCGGAACAGAGAACCCTATGTGGGAGGCATGCTGGTGCGGCTGGAGCAGGCGCTGCCTGCGGGGATATGCACTCTGGCCGAGGGCGAAACCGTAGGAGAATATGCGGGCTGTGTGTGGGAGGCGGCAGAACCAATGGCCGCAGGTCCGGCAGAGGGGATGATCTTTCTATGAGCAGGACGTTGTATCTGAAGCTGGCTCAGATTACGGAGGTCCATGAGAAAGAAGTAAAGCTTAAGGATGTGGCGGAACTTTATTCCGATGATCCGGCAGTTCTGGCCAAATGCGGCGCGCTGAAGATTCGGAACATTCATGAAGACCGGGATAAGCGGTACGTGGAGAGCGTTCTGGATGTAATCCGGAAAATCACGGAGATGGACCCTTCTATCCAGGTGAACAATGTGGGAGAGACGGATTTCATCATAGATTACAAAAGGCCGCGTAAGCAGCCCGGCAAGACGGGGAAATGGCTGAAGGCACTGGCGGTGGCTGCCGTCAGCTTCTGCGGAGCGGCATTTGCCATCATGACGTTCAATAATGATGCCAGTGTCAATGAGGTGTTTGCGGAGCTCTATCGGATGGCGCTGGGGCAGGAACCGGGACATTTTTCCATACTGGAGCTGTCTTATTCCATCGGCCTGGCGCTGGGAATCCTTGTGTTTTTCAATCATTTCGCCGTGTGGAAGCTGAACACGGACCCGACGCCTCTGGAGGTGGAGATGCGGCTTTATGAGGATAATATTTCCAAGACGCTGATTCAGAACGACGGAAGGAAGGAGTCGGATGTGGATGTTACTTAAGCAGCTGTTTCTGGGATTTATCGGTCTTTGCGCCGGCGGAATCATAGCTGCCGGCGTGTTTGCTTTTCTGGCGATCATCGGCGTGTTTCCCAGACTGATCGGAAAGACGAAAACCAGAGGTCACATCATGCTGTATGAGACGCTGATCATCCTGGGGGGAGCCGTGGGAAATGTGCTGGATATCTATGAGTTTCCGCTGGCTTCCGCAGGCGCGCGGCTGCTGGCACAGAAAGGAGCGGGGCAGAGTCTCCGGCAGGCGTCAGGCGGAATAGGATGGCTGGCAGAAGGACTGATGGTTTGGGGGCCTTTCGTCTCTCTGGCGGGTTTCGGACTGGCAGCAGGCGTATTCGTGGGCTGTCTCATCATGTCCCTGGCGGAGACGGCCAAGGCTCTTCCGGTTATGAATCGGAGAATCCATCTGGCGGTGGGATTTCAGTATGTGGTGCTGGGAATTGCCCTGGGAAAGATGGCGGGGGCGCTTCTGTATTTTTCCAGGGGAATCGGGCGCATGACGCCCTGAGGACGCCGGAAATCTGATGAATGAAAGATAACAAAGGGGCAGGCGGCCCGAAGGGCGCCTGCCGAAAGGAGACTGTATGGAGATCAATAAACAGGATTACAATGCATATGTGAAAGAGATGACGCCGGTAAATCCCCTGTGGAAGAATATGCTCCGGGCATTTATTACCGGCGGAATCATCTGTACGGCGGGGCAGGCAGTCATGAATTGTCTTCAATCTGTTTATGGCATGGACCAGCAGACGGCGGCGTCCTGGAACACTCTGGCGCTGATCCTTACAAGCGTTCTGCTGACCGGCCTGAACCTGTATCCGAAGATCGTGAAATGGGGCGGCGCCGGCGCCCTGGTACCCATCACCGGTTTCGCCAATTCCGTGGTGGCGCCGGCCATCGAGTACCGTGCGGAGGGCCAGGTTTACGGCATCGGCGTGAAGATCTTCACCATCGCCGGGCCGGTGATCCTCTTCGGAATCCTGTCCAGCTGGGCGCTGGGAGTGATAAAATGGATCGGACAGGCAGCGGGAATTCTTTGACGCAGGGTATCGGCGTTTAAATTTTGTGATGAGAGGATGAAAACTCCCTCATTTTTTTGTAGCAGGCTGTTTCTGGATTACTGTATTCTGGGAGGTATGCCGGCGGTCATACGGGAATATATCGCAAGAGGCACCTTTGAAGGGACGCTGGATATTCAGAGGCAGCTTCTGGAGGATTACAGAGAGGATATTCGCAAATATGCCGAAGGGATGAATCAGGCACGGATCCTCAACGTGTTTGAGCATATTCCGATACAGCTGGCGAAGGATAATAAGAAGTTTCAGATTTCCAAGGTTGCGAAGGGAGCCAGATTTAAAGATTATCGGGGATGTATTGAGTGGCTGAAGGACGCCGGGATCGTCAATCTCTGCTATTGTCTCAATTATCCGGAACTTCCCCTTCGCGGCAACTATGATGAGGCAAAATATAAGATTTATTTTTTTGATACGGGTCTGTTTGTCGCCATGCTGGATGAAGAGGCGCAGGAAGATTTGCGGGTTAACAGAAATCTTGGCGTTTACAAAGGGGCTTTATATGAAAGTATCGTGGGGGAAGCGCTGACGAAATGCGGGTATGATCTGTATTATTATAAAAAAGAAGATTCTACGTTGGAGGAGGATTTTTTTGTGAGAACACAGAAGAATCTTCTTCCGGTGGAGGTAAAGGCAAAGCGCGGTACGGCGAAATCTCTTCGAACACTGATTCAAAGCGATCATTATCCGGATATCCGGTACGGTATAAAATTCACGGCCGGGAACATCGGATGCAGCGATAATATTTATACATTTCCGTACTTTTGCGCCTTCTTGTCAAGAGAATATCTGAAATGGGTTTCTTCCGAGGAGGGGAAATTCGACTGCGAAGGAGGCGCGGATGACGGTTCATGTGAAGAACACCGGCAGGTGTAAGGAGCTTTTGATCCCCCGGCTGCGAGGTGTAGCTGACGGCGCCGGGGGATGCCGGGCAGGAAGATGCGATATGACCTGGCGGCGGTTCGCAAAAGCAACGGGCTGCTTCTCAATATGGACAGCCAGGCCCCCAATCAGGCGGTAAAAGAATATCAGTATGCAAGAAACGCGCCAGTGACGCGTTTCTTGTTTTTTCAAGCATTGTGCTTAATTATTTGCGCGGCCCAAGCAGCCGCATCTGTCGGTCAGGAACTTGACGACCGCGCTGAAATCGAATAAACTGTTATTCAGAAAGTCCTGTATTTCATGGAGAATAATATGCAGAGGAATCTGGAACTTTATTTGAAGCTGTGCCGCAAAAGAATAAGAGATATGAAGCTGCGCACGAAGATACGTCTGTTTCTGTTCGCGGCGACAGTGGGAACGGTATTGGGTATCGGTCTGTACAGTTATCACATCGCGAGTCAGGAATTGTTTAAGAATTCCCGGGACGCCGTAATCGGTATGCTCAAACAGGGAAGCGTCAATCTGGACGACAGGATCAGCGCCTTCCAGGACACATCCTACCGGATTTTGCAGACTTCCAATATTGCCCGGCTTCTGGATTATACGGCGGAGGAGGCGGAGCGGTATCGGATCGTCAATGAGGGGCTGCCAACGGCTATCAGCCAGCAGTCTTCTCTGGCCGGATATACCAGATACGCTCTTCTGCGGCCTGCCAGCGGCAAGGTATATGATTATTATAAATATGACCAGCGGAGACTATCTGCGCAGGAACAGAATGAGCTTTTGGACGCGCTGGACGAGCAGGTAAGCCGCGTCTCACCGGTGAACTGGACGGTTTATGACGGGCAGGTATACTTTGTCCGGCAGATCATCACGCCGGATCTGAAAGAAAAGGGCATTATCTGCTTTGCCATTGAACCGGAGTTTTTTGATTTTATCGACGCCGGCGTGGATTATCTGGACGATGAGCATACCATCGTTATCAGCAGGAAAGGGAATCTTCTTGAGTTTCACGATGAAGCTATGGCGAAGAGCATACTGGCAGATCTCTCCCAGGTTCAGGATAAGCACTATTTTGTCTACTATTATATGAAGGAGGCGGAAGGCGATACCTACACGGTGACGACGATCCGCACTCCGGGCAATGAATGGCAGGCTACCGCGTACTTTTCCCATGCGGTTCTTTTGAGGGGAATTCGCAGAATCTATCTGGGAATGCTTCTGGTGGTGGCGATTGTCGTCGCGATTGTGCTTTTGGTGACGTCCCTCATTTCCCGGACGATTACCAGCAATGTGCTTCTGATCGAGGAGGGAATGAAAAGTTACGAGGAAGGCCATTTTGAGTACCGGATCCGTCCGGCCAGCTATGATGAAGTCGGGCTTCTGGGACTGCAGCTGAATCACATGGCGGTGAAGATTGACGAGCTGATCCGGCTTCTGCAGCTGGAGGACGAGGAGAAGAAGAAAAAAGAGATCGAGGTTCTTCAGGCGCAGATCAATCCTCATTTTCTATACAATACCCTGGGTTCGCTGAAATGGGCGGCTTTTCAGACGGGACAGAAGGGCCTGGCGGATTCTCTGGACGCGCTCATCAGTCTTCTGCGGTTTACCATCAAGAAAGCCGGCGGTATGGTGACGGTGGCGGAGGAGATCGATTATATCAAAAATTATATCGCCATCGAACAGATGCGGTACGGGGATCGGTTTATCATCGAATATGAGATTGACGAGGAGGCGAAGGATATTCCGATTCCGGGATTTGTCCTGCAGCCCCTGGTGGAGAACAGTTTTCTCCACGGGCTTGATATGGCGGGGGACGACGGCTGCCTGTTTATCGGCTGCTACCTTGAGAAGGGATATCTCCTTATGTCGGTGGAAGATAACGGAGCCGGGATCCCTCCGGAGAAGCTGGAAAATCTTCTGACTCCTGATGAGGAACAGGAGAAAAAATATAAGGGATTCAGCAGCATTGGGCTGAAGATCGTAAACAAGCGGCTGCGTGAGCTGTACGGTCCGGGTTATTCCACAATCGTGGAAAGCACGGTAGGAGAGGGAACCAAAATCACATTGAAAATACCGATAGGGGGTGCCGGTCAATGATATGGAATGTGCTGATCGTAGATGACGACAGGAATTTCCGCTACGCCATGCGGGAAGCGATCCCCTGGGCGGATCATGGATTTCAGGTGGTCGGCGAGGCGGTACACGGCAGGCAGGCGCTGGAAATCCTTGAGAAAAAGGAGGTCCATATCGTTCTGACTGATATGGAGATGCCGGTGATGAACGGTGTCGAGCTGACGGAAGCCATCAAGTCCCTTTACCCGGATATGATCGTGGTAGCCCTGAGCGCTTTTGATGATTTTGGTTTTGTAAAGGAATCCATGCGCCTGGGGGCGGAGGATTATATCCTAAAGCAGGAATTTGATGGAGACAAAATCATAGAGTCCCTTGAAAATATCTGCCGGAAACATGCGAAACAGCGGTCCAGAGAACTGGACAGTACCAGGGAGACGGAGGAGGTTGTCTCCTATATACAGGGGAAAAGCGAAGAATTCCCGGAAGACAGTCAGGCGGCCAGGCATCTGCGCAACCGAGAATCGCTGACGGTATGTCTGGCGGACAGCCGGACGGAATACCGGGCGGCGGACAGCGCCGGCGCGGACCGGACCCCGCTGTTTGTGTCAAAGACAGGGCCGGCCCGGTGGCTGTTTGTCTGTGAGCTTCCCCAGACCAGGAGCATGGGGGAGAAGTCCCGGCAGGAGCTTGCCATGATAAACAGGCTGCAGAACGGGTTTGCCGACAAGGTCCGTATGGGACTGTGTGACAGCTGCGGGGATGTGACGGCGCTGGCTGACATGTACCGGCGGGCGCGGACGGCTTTGGAGTATGAAATTTATTTTCCAAAGGAGCGGATATTCCATTATCTGGATATGAGCAGGTATGAAAAGAGCAGAGAGCGGGACTACGTTTACGAGGTGCCGGAGACTTTGCCTCTGGAAAGTCCCGAGGATGCGGAGAGGGTTCTTAGGGAGATGACGGAGCGGCTGATGGAGTACATGCCGGAGGAGGAATATCTGAACCGGAGCTTTGTCAATTTTTACGCGAAATGTACGGAGAGCGTTCGACAGGGCAGCAGGGAGGGAGACGCCATCACTTACTATGAGAAACTCCGGCTTCTCGGGACGCTGGAAGAAAAGGCTGTATATACGCTGGAAGCGATCAGGCAGGCGTGGGAACAGGATATCTTTGCGTCCGCCGGGAGCGACAACCGGGCGGTCAGAAAGGCGGTGGAGTATATCCGCCGTCATTACGCGGAGGAGATCTCCCTGGGGGATGTAGCGGAATATGTAGGACTCAGCGACAACTATTTTTCCAATCTGTTTAAGCAGGAAATGAATGAAAATCTGGTGTCATTTATCAATAAAGTGAGGGTTGAGAACGCGAAGCGGCTGCTGGACAGCCAGTCCATGAAGGTCAGCGAGGTGGCGGAGGCGGTGGGATACCGGAACGCCACGTATCTGAGTACGATCTTCCGGAAAGTGACGGGAATGTCCATCAGTGAGTATAGAAACCGGAAAAGCCAGTGAGTCCGAGAAAGAACCTGCGGGGTCAGACAGAACCGGCGGGATGGACAGGGGCAATAAGGCAGGCAGAACCGACGAAACGGGCAAGGAATAAGGAGCGGCTGCGGGAGGGCGGCTGCTTCCTTTTTTTTGCCTGAACGCGGGAAAACATGGATCTGTAATTTCAGAAAGACCTGTAAAATTTGAATGAAATCGGTAGTTTGTTGATTGAGAGACGGTCAGGCAGCGCCTATAATATAACCATAGCCGACAGGAAACAAGGAAACGTGAGACATAAAATTCAGAACAGATGCTTTGAAGCTGAAAGTATTCAGAGAGAAAAGAGAGGGAGATATCATGAAAAAGACATTACTTTGCGCGATGGTTACAGTATCACTGGCGGCGGCCATGATGACGGGCTGCGGCTCCTCAGGCGGCGAAGCCGGAAGTGAAGCGGGACAGGTCACCTTACAGTTTATGAATCACACAGGTGAGGACAGAACGATTAAATACGAAGATGAACTGATCGCGGAGTTTGAGGCGGCGAATCCGGATATCAAGATTGAGGTGCAGCGTATGAGCATGGACGACTATACTCAGACCATTCAGACCAAGTTCGCCAGCGACGACGCGCCGGATGTGTTTGTCATCGAGCAGTCCAACCTGGAGCTGTACGCCAAGAACGATTATCTGCTGGATCTGTCGGATACGGACATCGTAAACCACTACGACGGCAACATGCTGGCCTATGACGGAAAGATGTACGGAGCGCCATTGGGAGTCAACGCCTACGTGGTTACATATAACAAATCCATTTTTGATAAGGTAGGCGTGGAGATTCCGGAAACGCTGGATGAGTTCTACGCCGCGTGCGACGCGATTCAGGCGGCAGGCTACACGCCGCTGGCAGCCGGATACCAGGATTCCTGGGTATTGATGGCGGATACCCAGGCGGAATATGTGACCAGCATCATGAAGGACGATCTGGATGCCCTGAAGAAACTGGAGAGCCGGGAGGTGCGGTTTGCCGACAGCGCAGACTGGAGGGCAGTGTTTGAGAGATTCGGACGCAGGCTTGCGTATACTCAGGGGGATCAGTTCGGCACCGACTGGAATACGGCATGTACCATGCTGGCAAACGCGGAAGCGGCTATGGTGATCAGCGGTGACTGGACCGCCAATAATGTGGCCGATATGGGCGAGGAAGTAGAATTGGGAGCTTTTGTTCTTCCGGTATCCAACAACGCGGACGACACGGTTGTGGTCTATCCGGGAGCAGGCCAGAGCTACGCGGTCAGCGCGGCCAGCACCAAGCAGGAGGCGGCGATCAAGTTTGTGGACTTCCTTACCACCAAGGAAGCTGGCGAGAAATATGTCAGCGAGGGAATCGGTATCTGCGTGATCAAGGATGTGGAAGCTCCCGAGGGCGCTACGACTCTGGGCGATGTGGTAAACATGATCAGCAGCGGCAAGGCCAGGGCTCTTTCCGCGGAGGCGGATTTCAACTTTAAGGAAGAGTACCGCGCGGCCTTCCAGAATGTGGTGAGTCAGTTCGTGCTGGACGGAGGTACCGACGTGGATAAGGTCCTGGCGGATCTGGACAGCGAGTTCGACCGGATCGCCGGCAACTAAAACCTGACGAAAGGTCAAACGATGTTTGGAAGTATCGGAAGAAAAAGATTGAAAAGTTCTGCGGAGGCTGCCTCAAAAGCAGCCTCCCTCAAAAAAGGAGGGTTTCCGGTGAAAAACGCAAAAGGTTATTTCTGGTTTCTGGTTCCATCGATCGTCTTATTCGCTTTTACGGTAGCGGTTCCGTTTGTATCCGGCCTTAATATCGCATTTACGGACTGGGATGGAATTTCAAAAGAATATCATTATGTATTTCTGGATAACTTTATCCGGATGTTCCAGGACAGCAATATTGTTCAGGCCATTAAGGTGACGCTTCTGTTTGCCATCGGCTACACGGCTCTCAACAATATCCTTTCCCTGTTCCTTGCCATTCTTCTGGGAGACAAATTCAGAGGCGTAGGTATTTTGAAAACGATCTTCTTCGTTCCCATGGCCCTGAGCGCGGTTCTCGCGGCGTTTGTATGGGGGTTTATTGACAGGAAGATCCTTTCCGGGATTCTGGGGAAATCCCTTCTGGGAAGTCCGTCAACGGTTATCATCGGAATCATCATCATAGCCCTGTGGAGCGGTATCGGATCCAACATCATGATCTATATGGCAGGCCTTTCCAATATACCTCAGGATTATTACGAGGCGGCTCAGATTGACGGAGCCAACGCGTGGAAAAGGTTCCAGTACATTACCCTTCCTCTCCTGGGGCCGTCCTTTACCACCTGCATTACCCTGACGCTGACAAGCGCTCTCCGCGAGTTTGGGATCACCATGTCGGCGACCGGAGGCGGTCCGGCCAGATCCTCCGAGATGATTTCCATCTTCATTTACAATAACCTGTTCAGCTATCAGAAGGCCGGATACGGCCAGGCGGTGGCGCTGGTATTCATGATCATCCTGATGGTGCTTGGCATCGGACTTACAAGATTCTTCAGAAGCAAGGAGGTTGAAATGTGATGAAAAACAGGACGACAGTGATTTTAGGCCGCGTTGTACTCTGTATCATGGCTGCCATATTCCTTTTCCCATTCCTGATCAGTATTCTTCTGGCGTTTAAGACCAAGCAGGAAACCACCAAAAGCGTTCTGGCCCTGCCGTCGGCGCTGCACATTGAGAATTTTATCGACGCCATCGAGAAGGCCAATATCTTCCGTTCCATGGCAAACAGCCTTATTGTCACCGCTGCCAGCGTGATCCTGGTGCTGATCGTGGCTTCTATGGCGGGATATGCCATCGGGCGTCAGTATCATAAGAAGGGTTACAAATTCTATGAGTCCGTACTGACGGCGGCCATGATGGTTCCGTTCCAGTCCCTGATGATCCCGATCTACCGGATGTACAGAGGACTTGGACTTCTGAATACCCTGCCGGGCATCATCATCCTGATCGCGGGAATCAACATGCCTTTCGCGATCATGACCTACATCGGCTTCGTCCGGACAGTTCCCATGGAGCTGGAAGAGGCGGCGAAGCTGGAGGGCTGCACCGTGTTTCAGACCTTTGTAAAGGTGATTTTCCCAATCCTGAAGCCTACCACCGTGACCATAGCGGTTCTGGACGCCCTGTGGGCCTGGAACGATTTCAACGCGTCCCTGATCGTACTGCAGAAAAACGCGGTGAAAACGGTTCCCATGCAGCAGTATGTGTTCTTCGGCGAACACTCGGCGGATTACAATATGGCCTTTGCCGCCGCGGTTATCACCATGATACCGGTGGTTCTGTTCTTCCTGGTGATGCAGAAACATATCGAAGGCGGTATGACGGCAGGCGCGGTGAAGGGCTGATACAGACGGCAGGCACTGAGAGGCAGGTCTTTAAGGCAGGCGTCAAAGACCGACACCGAAAAGCAGGTCTTTAAGGCAGGCGTCAAAGATCGACGCCGAAAGGCAGGGTTTCAAAGGAAGATACAGAAAAGCCGCTGCGGCTTGCCACATGAGGTTTTATATGGTACAGTGTAAAGGTAGTGTTGCAAAATAGTGAAAATCCGATCTGTTTTGCGGCGCTGCCTTTTTGCTGAGAATAAGGAGATTGATCGATATGAGCGGAACAGGTTGGATATGGTATCCGGGCGACTTTGAATTGTATCACGGGATGCTTCAGAATTTCCAGCGGGAGGAGCGGTCTTACGGCTGGCCGGCCTACTGGAAAATGGACGACTGGCGGAAGAACGTGCGGCTTTATAACAAGTATCAGCTGAGGGAGAAGACCAGGATCCGCGTGACGGCCGCAGGCCAGGGATACGTGGCGGTAAATGGAAGGAAATTCCCCTTTGATCGGTGGATTGACTGTCCGGAAGGAGCCTGTACCGTAGAGATTTTTGTGGGAAATATGTTTGGACTTCCCTGCGCCTACGTGGAAGGGGATGTTATCTGCTCCGACGCTTCCTGGATGGCTGACGATTTCACGGAATGTCATCCGGTAGGCATGTCCAGCCTGTATCGGGATAAGGAGAAAGACCCGAACAAGGTTTACTATGAGACGGAGGAGCTGCTGCCGGTCTCTGAGAAAGAGGTTTGCGGCGGCGTGCTCATGGACTTCGGGAGAATGATAAACGGCACGGTCCGGGTGACGATTGCGGGCGATTCGGAGAAGGCTTCCGAGCAGGTGAGCGAAGCCTTTGCGGGAGAAGATCGCGGACAGGACGTCAGGCGGTCGGCAGGAGAGGTCACGGTTGCCTACGGGGAGTCCGCAGCGGAGGCCACGGATCTGACCTGGTGCTATTATAAATCGGAGCATGTCGTCTCCGGTGATGTGCTTCGGCGCAGGGCCTTCCGCTATCTTTATCTTCCCGGATGCCGGGTGGGGCATGTATCCTGCGCCGCGGAACATCAGTGGGTTCCGATTCCGGTGAAGGCGTCCTTTTGGTGCGACGACGAGAAGATAAACCGGATCTGGGATGTGGCAAAGGAGACTTACCGCCTGTGCAGCGGCCTGTTCTTCATCGACGGGATCAAGCGGGACCGGTGGATATGGTCTGGAGACGCCTATCAAAGCTATTTCGTAAATCCTTATCTGTTCATGGATGAGGAGATTGACAAGCGCACGATCCTGGCCCTTCGGGGAAATCAGGACATCGTGCAGCATATCAATACCATCGTGGATTATTCCATGCTCTGGCTCATCAGTATCGAGAAGGAGTACTGGATCACGGGGGATCGGGAATTTGTCCGCATGATCTACCCTAAGATGGAGGGGATGATGCGCCTGCTGGAAAGCCAGCTGGACGAGCACGGTTTTATCCGCGGGCGGGAGAGAGACTGGATCTTTATCGACTGGTCCGATATTGATAAGACCGGCGCGGTCTGCGCGGAACAGGTGTTATTGTTAAAATGCTATGACGTCATGGCGTTCTGCGGGAAGCTGCTTGCGGCAGAGGACGGGGCGGAGGCATCGGAGGACGGAACGGCGCCCGGAGCGTCGGAGACCGGAGCGCCGGCTGCGGACTATCGGAAATATGAGCAGGCGTATGAGAGGCTGAAGGCCAATCTGTTTGCCTTTTTCTGGAACGAGGAGAAGGGAGCCTTTATCGACAGCTATGAGTCCGGAAGAAATCATGTGACCCGGCACGCCAATATTTTCGCCATCCTGTTTGATGTGGTGGATGAGGCCCGAACCCGCTCGATCATTGACCATGTGCTTCTGAATCCGGACATTACCCGGATCACCACGCCGTATTTCAAATTCTTTGAACTGGATGTGTGGGGGAAGACCGGACATCTGGATCAGGTGTACGAGGCGATCCGGGATTACTGGGGCGGCATGATCGACCGGGGCGCGGTTACATTCTGGGAGGACTATGACGCCGCTCAGGGCGAGCCGGAGCAGTACGGAATGTACGGGGATCCCTTCGGCAAGAGCCTGTGCCATGCCTGGGGAGCAAGCCCCATCTACCTGCTGGGCCGGTATTTCCTGGGGGTGCGGCCCCTGGAACCGGGATATAAGGCGTTTGAGGCGAAGCCGCAGCTGTCTTATTTCCGGAAGCTTGACTGTGTGGTGCCGGTGAAGGGCGGCAGCGTGAGCATAAAATATGATGGAGAGCACCTGGAGGTCGCTTCCGACCGAGCCGGATTGGTGGAATGATCCCGGAGCCGGCAAGATGCAGATAAAGCGCGGAAAAAGTGCTAGTAATTGCGGAAAAAGTGCGGATAGATGCGGAAGGGGAGCGGAAAAAGCGCTGGTAAAATGTAGAAAAGCGCAGGTAAGATATAGACAAAGCGAAGGTAAAACGCCTGGATATAAGGTAGAAATAGGACGGAAAAACAGAAGGTTGCAGCGAAATAAAAGAAATGATGGGACAGAGGGGAATCGGAGATGCTGAGAGTAACAGAAATACGCATAAACCATATGAATGAGCCCAAGGGGATCACCGGGGAAATGACACTTGGCTGGCGGATCGAATCGGACCGCGGGAATGTATACCAGAGAGGATACCAGCTTCAGATTGGGCGCGATTCAGCATTTGAGAGCCTGATTTACGATTCGGGTCAGACGGAGTCGGAGCAGTCTCAGAATCTAAGGCTGAATATGGCGGAATTTCCATTGGAATCTGTGCGTATATATCATGTCCGCGTGAGGATATGGGATAACTATGGGGAGAAAAGTGCATGGTGCGGAACCCGTTTCCTGACAGGACTTCTCGGAAACGATACCTGGAGCGCGCCATTTATCACAGCGGAGAAGCCGGAGGAAAAGAAAGACTCGCCGGCGTTTGAAGTGCGTAAGGGATTTCGGGTTGGGAAACCGGTGAAGGAGGCCTGGCTTCTGGCTACGGCCCACGGCCTGTATCAGACCTTCATTAACGGACAAAAGGCCGGGAACGACGAGCTGACTCCGGGCTGGACCAGTTACGGGAAGCGTCTTCTGTATCAGTCTTATGATGTGACGGATTTATTGGTTCAGGGCAATAACCTGTGGAGCGCCCAGGTAGGCGCAGGCTGGTATAAGGGGGATGTCTCCTACCATCGGATTCATAATTTCTATGGAGATTTCGCAGCGTTTTCCGGGGAATTGATCTTGCGGTATGAGGACGGAAGCCGGGAGCGGATTCTTACAGATGATACCTGGGAAGGCAGTGATTCGCCGATTCTGTTTGCGGATATCTATGATGGTGAAGTGTATGATGCCGGGAGACAGCTTGAAAAGAGAACCGTGACAACCGTGGACGCCGGTCATGGAAAAATCCTTCCTCAGCCAGGCAGTACAGTCCGTGTTCAGGAGATTCTTCCGGTTCAGCGGGTGCTGGTGACGCCGAAGGGCGAGACAGTGTTGGATTTCGGACAGAATGCCAGCGGGTGGGTACATTTTCAGGTAAATGCGGCGCCGGGGGCGGTAGTGGAACTGATATGCTTCGAGACGCTCGATAAGGACGGAAATGTGTATACGGAGAATCTGCGCACGGCCAGGCAGACCATACGATATATCTGCCGCGGTGGCGGGACGGAGGAATATCATCCGCATTTTACCTGTCAGGGGTTTCAGTATGTGTGGGTGAAGCAGTATCCGGGCCAGGTGGATCAGGCCTGCTTCCGGATGCTGGTCCTTCACTCGGATATGAGGCGGACCGGAACGTTTTCCTGCTCCGAACCGCTGTTAAATCGGCTGCAAAGTAACATTCTGTGGGGATTAAAGGGGAATTCCGTGGATGTTCCTACGGACTGTCCTCAGAGGGATGAGAGACTTGGCTGGACAGGCGATGTACAGGTGTTCTGCAATACAGCCTGCTATCTTCTGGATATGCACGAATTTTACAGAAAATGGCTTTGCGACGCGGCCGCGGATCAGCAGGCGGACGGGGCAGTCACTCATGTGGTGCCGGACGTATTGAAGCCCAGCCAGCCGGATAATTTTGCCGGCGCCAGCGGCTGGGGTGACGTGGCGGTGGTTTTGCCGTGGATTCTGTATCAGGAGACCGGGGATCTGGCCGTCGTCAGGCAGCAGTATGACAGCATGAAGGCATGGATTGACTATGTAGATACCCATTTTCAGAATGGAACTTTTACCCTGGGGGAGCAGTTTGGCGACTGGGTCGCGTTGGATGCGGAGGAGGGCAGTTATCACGGGGCGACGCCGGCAGAACTGACCAGCATGGCGTATCTGGCCTATGGGGCCGGGCTGCTGGCGAAGATGGCCCGGGCCCTGGGCAGGACGGAAGATGGAGAGCGGTATGCTATGGCACGCCAGAGGGCAGTGAACTGTTTTCGTGAGAAATATTTTGACGCAAACGGCGTCATGACGGTTCAGACTCAGACGGCCCATGTGCTGGCGCTTGCGTTCGGTCTGGCACCGGAAGAGTACCGCGGGAAAACGGCGGAAGGGCTTCTGACGCTTCTTCGCCAGAGGGAGATGCACCTGAGCACCGGATTTCTGGGGACGCCGTATCTCATGCATGTGCTGAGCGAAAACGGGTACACTGAGGAAGCCTATGAGCTGCTTCTGAAAAAGGATTTTCCCTCCTGGCTCTATCAGGTGGAACAGGGGGCCACGACGGTTTGGGAGCACTGGGACGGGCGGAAGCCGGACGGAACCATGTGGAGTCCGGATATGAATTCCTTTAACCATTACGCTTACGGTTCTGTGGGAAAATGGCTGTATGAGGTGTGCGCCGGACTGAAACGGGACGAAAAAGAACCAGGATATAAGCATTTTTACGTGGAACCGCAGATTGGCGGAGGCCTTGCCTGTGCCGAGACGACGCACCTGTGCGGGTACGGAGAGATTAAAGCAGGCTGGAGAACCGAGGGGCGGAAGGCGGTCCTGGAGGTGACAGTCCCGCCAAATACGACGGCAACCGTGCGCCTTCCGGGCGGCAGGCTGTTATCAATAACGAACCTGGAAGCAGCGATGGGGCCGGGGCAGGACAATGCGGCAGTGCGTCAGGGTCAGGCGGCCACGGGACGGGGAAATGTGGTTGTATGTCAGGAACAGGCTACTGCGTCTCTGGGTTCCGGGCATTACAGGATTGTTTATGAGAAGGCCTGAGAAACAGAAATTTCCGGTTGACAGCCTTCTGATCCTGTGCTATTATCTTAATAATTTAATAAGTTAAACCGTTGAGGCGGAGATAACGGCGATGATGCCTTTACAGAGAGCCTGCGCTGCTGAGAGTCAGGTGAGAAACAAGTCGTCAAATGGACCGCTGAGGGTGCAGTCAAATGCGCGTAGACGCGCAGAGTATTCTGCAACGTAAGGCATACGTCAGTTGCCGGGGATATGAGGGTATCCCGCTAAGAGCATGGCTCGCAGCCGTGAATTCAGGGTGGCACCGCGGATAATGTTTATTCGTCCCTGACAGAACTTAGACCGTTCTGTCAGGGATTTTTTTGCGCGTAGGCAAATTGTTACAGCACTCGCAGCTCCGTAGGGCGTCGGATATTTGCCCTGCTTGCAGGAGCAAATATCCGACGCCCTACGGAGCCGCGGGTATTGGAACAATGCCCGCGACCGAGGGAATGCGTAGCATTCACGAGGTGAGTGCGTAACACTCACGAGAAGAGAGGGGCAAGAGCCCGCGACCGAGGAAACGCGGAGCGTTTACGAGGTGAGAGCGTAGCGTTCACAAGGAGAGAGAAGAACAATGCCCGCGACCGAGGAAACGCGGAGCGTTTACGAGGTGAGTGCGGAGTGATTACTGCCCGCGATATATAAGTTGATTCAGGAGGTAATGCCATGAAGATTTCGCCAACCTTAGAACAGGTTCAGGCCATCGCGGCGGCCGGGGAGTATAAGGTGCTTCCGGTCAGCTGCGAACTTCTGTCGGATCTGTGCACGCCCATCGAGGCGCTGAAGATTCTGAAAAATGTATCCACTCACTGCTATATGCTGGAGTCGGTGGAGGAGAAGGAGAAATGGGGCCGGTACACATTTCTGGGCTATGATCCCAAGCTGGAGATTACCTGCATGAACGGTGAGATGAAGGCCGGAAATATCCGTTTTCAGACGGATAATCCCGCCGATTATCTGCGGCAGATCCTGGCGGATTATAAGAGCCCCAGATTCGATAACCTGCCGTCATTCACCGGCGGACTTGTAGGTTATTTTTCATATGATTATCTGGGTTACAGCGAGCCGGCGGTTCGGACCTGCGTGGAGGACGAGGAAGCCTTCCGGGATGTGGACTTGATGCTGTTTGACAAGGTGATCGCCTTCGACAATTTCCGGCAGAAGATTATTCTGATAGTAAATATCCCTCTGTCCGACCCGGAAATCGGTTACAACAAGGCGGTAATGGAGCTGAAGCAGATGGCGGAGCTTCTGCGGAACGGAGCGAAGAAGGAGGAACCGGGAGGCCGCCTTCTGGGGGAGGTAAAGCCCCTCTTTGAGAAGGAGGAGTACTGCCGGATGGTGGAGAAGGCAAAGCACTACATTCGGGAGGGAGACATTTTCCAGATCGTCCTGTCTAACCGGCTGAGCGCTCCCTTTGAGGGAAGCCTGCTGAACACCTATCGGATTCTCAGGACCCTGAATCCGTCGCCTTACATGTTCTATTTCTCAGGAACGGACGTGGAGGTGGCCGGGGCCTCGCCGGAGACTCTGGTAAAGCTGGAGAACGGAGTGCTCCACACATTCCCCCTGGCGGGGACCAGACCCAGAGGAAAGACGGAGGAAGAGGATCTGGCCCTGGAGCGGGAGCTTCTGGCCGATGAGAAGGAACTGGCGGAGCATAACATGCTGGTGGACCTGGGACGCAACGATCTGGGAAAGATCAGTAAGTTCGGGACGGTTCAGGTGGAGAAATTCCACTCCATCGAGAGGTATTCCCACGTGATGCACATCGGCTCCACAGTGAGAGGCGAGATTCAGGAGCGGTACGACGCCCTGGACGCGGTCAGCGCCGTGCTTCCGGCGGGAACCCTGTCCGGCGCCCCCAAGATCCGGGCCTGTCAGCTGATCGGAGAGTTGGAGAACAATAAGCGGGGGATTTACGGAGGAGCCATCGGCTACATTGATTTCACCGGTAACATGGACACCTGTATCGCCATCCGCATTGCCTACAGGAAAAACGGCAAGGTCTTTGTGCGGAGCGGAGCCGGGATCGTGGCGGATTCCGTTCCGGAGAAGGAATTTGAGGAATGCATCAACAAGGCGAAGGCGGTAGTCAGAGCCCTTGAGATGGCAGGGGAGGAGGACTTATGATTCTGTTGATTGACAATTACGACAGCTTTTCCTATAACCTGTATCAGCTGGTAGGGGAGATTGAGCCGGATATCAAGGTGATCCGCAATGACGAGATGACGGTGGCGGACGTCCGGGCCCTGAAGCCGGACCGGATTATCCTGTCGCCAGGGCCGGGGCGTCCGGAGGACGCCGGGATCATCTGCCAGGTGGCAAAAGAGCTGGGCCGGGAAATTCCGATTCTGGGAGTCTGCCTGGGCCATCAGGCCATCTGCGCGGCCTTTGGAGCCACCATTACTTACGCCAGGGAGCTGATGCACGGCAAGCAGTCCCGGGTAAGGTTTGAAAAGGACTGTCCGCTGTTTGCCGGCTGTCCGGAGACGGCCCTGGTGGCCCGGTATCATTCGCTGGCAGCGGATCCGGCGACCATGCCGGACTGCCTGAAGGTGACGGCGGTGACGGTGCCGGAGCATCATGGCGCTGCGGCCGGCGGTCAGACGAAGCCGGATTGCGGCGGGGATGCGATCGGCGGCGAGATGGCGGCTGCTGGCAGCAGGGGGATAACAGCGGCCGGCAGCGAGATGGCGGCGATTGGCAGCAGCGGGATAACAGCGGCCGGCGGCGAGGTGATGGCGGTGCAGCATAAGGAGTATCCTATCTTCGGAGTGCAGTTCCACCCGGAATCCATTATGACACCGGACGGAAAGCGGATGCTGGAAAATTTCATCCGGCTGACTGGCCGGGAATGAAGACAGCCGCGGGATATGTAAATGAAAGCCTGACAGAACAGGGCAAAGGGTTATGAGCCGCCGACGCGGCGGCATCACAATAGAAAAAGGAGAACAGATATTATGATTAAAGAAGCGATTGTTGAGATTGTAAACAAGCAGGATCTGACCTACGACGAGGCCTACGCCGTGATGAATGAGATTATGAGCGGCGAGACCACAGCCACCCAGAACGCGGCTTTCCTGGCGGCATTGTCCACCAAGAGTGCCCGGGCGGAGACCACCGACGAGATTGCCGGATGCGCCGCAGCCATGCGGGATCACGCCACCAGGGTGGAGACGGATATGGACCTGTTCGAGATCGTGGGAACCGGCGGCGACAACGCCCACAGCTTCAATATTTCCACTACTTCGGCTTTGGTGGCTGCGGCCGGCGGCATGAAGGTAGCCAAGCACGGCAACCGGGCGGCCTCCTCCAAATGCGGCACCGCCGACTGTCTGGAGGCGCTGGGCGTCAATATCCAGCAGAGCCCGGCCCGCTGTGTGGAACTGTTAAATGAAGTCGGCATGTGCTTCTTCTTTGCCCAGAAATACCACACCTCCATGAAATACGTAGGCCCCATCCGCAAAGAACTGGGTTTCCGCACCGTATTTAATATCCTTGGGCCTCTGACCAACCCGGGAAGCCCGAAGATGCAGCTTCTGGGCGTCTATGACGAATATCTGGTGGAGCCTTTGGCCCAGGTGCTGATCAATCTGGGCGTGAAGCGCGGTATGGTGGTCTATGGCCAGGATAAGCTGGATGAGATTTCCCTGAGCGCCCCCACTACGGTCTGTGAGTTTAAGGACGGCTGGTTTAAGTCCTACGTCATCACGCCGGAGGAGTTTGGATTCGAGCGGTGCAGCAAGGCGGACCTGGTAGGCGGGACGCCGGAGGAGAACGCGGCCATCACCAGGGCGATCCTGTCTGGTGAGAAAGGGCCCAAGAGAGACGCGGTGCTGATGAACGCCGGCGCTGCCCTCTATATCGGCGGCAAGGCGGAAACCATGAAGGACGGCGTCAAACTGGCGGCGGAGCTGATTGATTCCGGCAAAGCCATGGAGGTTCTGAATAAGTTCGTTGAGGTCAGTAACCGGCCGGAATAATCGCCTGAAATGATGGAATCAGGGCTGTCAGCCAAAGAGATATAATCAGAATCGAGGAAACGGAGGCAGATATTATGACCATACTGGATCAGCTGGCGGACCACGCCAGGGAGCGGGTCAGTCAGGCGAAGCTCAAGTGCCCGCCGGAGGAACTTCGGCGGCAGGCGGAAGCGCTGCCGAGGGGAGATTTCCGGTTTGAGCGGGCTCTGAGAAAGGGCCGGGAAGCAGGTGAAACGGCGCCGGAGAGTTTTGGCGTTTCCGGAGGACAGAATCTGAATCTGCCGGGATCGGCGGCAGCGGACATCGCTTTTATCTGCGAGTGCAAGAAGGCGTCTCCGTCCAAAGGTCTGATTGCGCCGGAGTTCCCCTATCTGGAAATCGCCAGAGAGTATGAGGCGGCAGGGGCGGACGCGGTTTCCGTGCTGACGGAGCCCAATTGGTTTCTGGGGAGCGATGAATACCTGCGGCAGATTGCCGCCGCGGTGAAGATTCCCTGCCTGCGGAAGGATTTTACCGTAGACGAGTACATGATCTGGGAGGCAAAGCTTCTGGGGGCGTCGGCGGTGCTTCTGATCTGCTCCATACTGAGTGAAGAGCAGATTAACGGGTATATCGGCGTCTGCGACGGGCTGGGGCTCTCGGCCCTGGTGGAGGCCCATGATGAGAAAGAAGTAGAGATGGCCCTTCGGGCAGGTGCCCGGATCATCGGCGTCAATAACCGGAATCTGAAGGATTTTACAGTGGATACGGAGAACAGCCGCAGGCTGCGGCAGATGATACCCCGGTCGGCGATCTTTGTGTCAGAGAGCGGCGTCAGCGGACCGGAGGACGTAAGAAAGCTCCGGGAGATCGGAGCCGACGCGGTGCTGGTAGGTGAGACACTGATGCGGGCGGCGGACAAAAAAGCCCGGCTGGCCCAGCTGCGGGGATTGTGAGCAGACCTGTGCAAGAGGTGATAGCAGAATCAACAAGCGGAGATGTGGCGGACCCCGCAAGGCAGCAGGAACCCGCAGCGCCGTGAATGGCGCGTATCAGGATAACTGCAGCGAATAATAAGCCCCATGAGACCGCGGCTGAACAGAACTGATAAGAGAAAAACGACGGAGGATAGGCCCATGACGAAAATCAAGCTGTGCGGACTTGCCAGACCGGCTGATGTGGAAGCGGTCAACGAGCTTATGCCGGAGTACGCGGGATTCATCCTGGTGCCGGGCAGGCGGCGGTACATTCCGCCGGAGGAGGCGGCCCGTCTGCGGCGGCAGCTGTCTCCGCGGATTCAGGCGGTGGGCGTCTTTATCAATGAGAAACCGGAATTGATCGCGGAACTTCTGAGGGATGGGACCATTGATGTAACCCAACTTCATGGAAGCGAAGATGAAGGTTATATAAAAAGGCTGCGAACTATGACGGATCGGCCCATCATCAAGGCCTTTCGGATTGAGACCATGGCGGATATTGAGAAGGCCAGAGCCTGTTCGGCGGACTACGTGCTTCTGGACTCCGGCATCGGAGGAACCGGAACCGTCTTTGACTGGACTCTGCTGCGGCAGATGGACCGGCCTTACTTTCTGGCGGGAGGTCTGAACCCGGACAATGTGAAGGCGGCGGTGGAGGCGCTTCGTCCCTACGGCGTGGACGTCAGCTCCGGGATCGAAACCGGCGGAGTGAAGGACAGGGAAAAAATGGCGGCTTTTGTCCGGCGGGTGCGGAGCGTGGCAACGGAATGAGCCAGAAGACCGGCAGCAGAAGGTGAGACGGGAAGCAGCCCGGTGAAATGAATCGGGCTGCCTTGAGAGGAAAAGAAAGATGAGGAAATAAGATTATGACCAATGTAAACGGACGTTTTGGCATTCACGGCGGACAGTATATTCCGGAGACGCTGATGAATGCGGTGATTGAGCTGGAGGAGGCGTACAATCACTACAAGGATGACCCGGAGTTTAATCGGGAGCTGACGGAACTGTTCAATGAATACGCCGGGCGGCCTTCCCGGCTGTACTATGCGGCGAAGATGACGAAGGACCTGGGGGGCGCGAAAATCTATCTGAAGCGGGAGGATTTAAACCATACCGGCGCCCACAAGATCAATAACGTGCTGGGGCAGGCCCTTCTGGCGAAGAAGATGGGCAAGACCCGGCTGATCGCGGAGACCGGCGCGGGACAGCACGGCGTCGCCACGGCGACGGCGGCGGCCCTGATGGGCATGGAGTGCGTGGTGTTCATGGGTGAGGAGGATACCATCCGCCAGGCCCTCAATGTCTACCGCATGCGGCTTCTCGGAGCGGAGGTAGTCCCGGTGAAGAGCGGGACGGCGACGCTGAAGGATGCGGTGTCCGAGGCCATGAGGGAGTGGACCAGCCGTATCGACGACACCCACTACTGCCTGGGCTCCGTCATGGGACCCCATCCATTTCCCACCATCGTAAGAGATTTCCAGGCGGTCATTTCCAGGGAGATCAAAGAGCAGCTGAAGGAGAAGGAAGACCGTCTTCCCGACGCAGTCATCGCCTGCGTAGGCGGCGGTTCCAACGCCATTGGCAGCTTCTATCATTTCATCGGCGACGAGAGCGTGCGGCTCATCGGCTGCGAGGCAGCAGGCCGGGGCATCGATACCTTCGAGACGGCGGCTACCATCAACACCGGACGGCTGGGAATCTTCCACGGCATGAAGTCCTATTTCTGCCAGGACGAGTACGGCCAGATCGCGCCGGTCTACTCCATTTCCGCCGGTCTGGATTATCCGGGTATCGGGCCGGAGCACGCCCATCTTCACGATATCGGCCGGGCCCAGTACGTGGCCATTACCGATGACGAGGCGGTCAATGCCTTTGAGTACCTGGCGAAGACCGAGGGAATCATTCCGGCCATCGAATCGGCTCACGCCGTGGCCTACGCCATGAAGATCGCGCCGGAGATGAATAAGGATCAGATCATTGTCATTACTATATCCGGCCGGGGCGACAAGGACTGCGCGGCCATCGCCCGGTACAGAGGGGAGGATATTCATGAGTAGAATCAGAGAAGCATTTGCGGGCGGAAAAGCATTCATTCCCTTTATTACCTGCGGGGATCCGAATCTGGACACGACGGCGGCAGTGGTAAAGGCCTGCGCGGAGAACGGGGCGGACCTGATCGAACTGGGGATTCCTTTCTCCGATTCCACGGCGGAGGGACCGGTGATCCAGGGAGCCAATCTGCGGGCCCTGAAGGGCGGCGTTACCACCGACAAGATTTTTGACCTGGTTCGTAACCTGCGGCATGAGGTTACCATTCCCATGGTGTTTATGACCTACGCCAACGTGGTGTTTTCCTACGGGGCGGAGCGTTTTATCTCCACCTGCCGGGAAATCGGCATGGACGGATTGATTCTGCCGGATCTGCCCTTCGAGGAGAAAGAGGAGTTTCTGGATACCTGCCATAAGTACGGCGTGGACCTGATCTCCCTGATCGCGCCGACCTCCCAGAACCGGATCGCCATGATCGCCAGGGAAGCGGAGGGCTTTGTGTATGTGGTGTCAAGCTTGGGCGTCACCGGAACCCGGAGCGAGATCAAGACGGATCTGGCTTCCATCGTGGAGGTGATCCGGGCGAACACGGATGTGCCCTGCGCCATCGGTTTCGGCATCTCTACGCCGGAGCAGGCCCGGAAAATGGCGGGAATCGCAGACGGGGCCATCGTAGGCTCGGCTATCATCAAGATTCTGGAGAAATACGGCAAGGATGCTCCCGGACATGTAGGCGAGTATGTGAAGAGCATGAAGGACGCGGTGAGGTAGAACCGGCGGAATCCGGAAAAGGGAAGAACCCGGAAAAGCAGCCGCCTGCCGCGTCCATTGGCGCGGAACCGGCGGCCCGCGGAAAAGACAGGAGGATTTTTATTGGCAATCTATATAGCGAGACACGGAGAGACCGGCTGGAACCGGGAAAACAGAGTACTGGGGCGGACAGATGTCCCTTTGAACGAAAAGGGATTTGCCCAGGCGGCGGAGCTTGCGGAAAGGCTTGCGGATACGCCGATCGATATCATCTATACCTCTCCGCTCCAGAGGACGGTGGATACCGCTAAGGCGGTGGCAGACCGGCAAAAGGGCGCACGTCCCTGTGTGGTGGCGGAGCCCTGCCTGATTGAGCATAATTTCGGCATTTTTGAGGGCGTTGATCGGGCGGATCCGATTTATCAGCGGGAGAAGAGGACATTTGTGAAACGGTATCCCGGCGGAGAGTCGTACCTGGATGTGGCCGCCAGAGTATATCCTTTTCTGGAAAAGCTTTTGGAGGAAAGCAGAGGAAAGAATATTCTGCTGGTGACCCACGGGGGAATCTGCCGGATAATCACCAGTTATTTTCAGGATATGGAAAATGAGGATTTCGCGGCCTTCGGAATGAAGAACTGTGAGGTGCGAAAGTTCGGATAGATCCGGATCGGGAGAGACGGTACAGAAAGAGGGTATCTCTCAGAGCCGCAGGCAGTACGGAACTGCTCCCCGACTTGGCTGTTTGGAAGGGAACAATTCATATTGCGTCAGTATGCAAAAAAACGGCTTTGGAGATACCCTCCTGAGTTATTGCCGAAAGGATCGGTACGTTACAGCGCCGCGATTTCGTCCTGGCACACCATGGTGATGCCGTTGCGCTTCAGGACGTCGATGGCCTTATCCTTATCGGCCACCCGCAGGATGGTGTAGGCCTCGTGGTTAGCCAGGAAGGCGTACATATATTCCAGATTGATGCCGCCGTCTCCCAGAACCTTCAGGATCTTGTAGAGGCCGCCGGGCTCATCCGCCATCTTCACGGCCAGAACCGGGGTGATGGAGAAGACATATCCAGCTTCCTTTAACACATTGGTGGTGGCGTACACATCGTCCACGATCATGCGGACGATGCCGAAATCCTGGGCTTCCGCGATGGACAAAGCCCTCATATCGATATCATGCCGGTGCAGAAAATCCGTCAGCTCCGCCAGAGTGCCGGCTTTATTCTCAAGAAATACGGAAATCTGTTTGATGGTCATAATTTCCCTCCTCTTCCATATATGGTCAGTTGACAGGTGACAGGGTATCAGCCCTGGTACAGGTTACGCTTGTCGATGACGCGGACTGCCTTGCCTTCGCTTCTGGTGATGGCCTTGGGGCTGACCAGGCGGACTTTCACAAGGATGCCAAGCATTGCTTTCAGGGCGTCCACCAGCTGTTTCTCTCTGGCAGCTACCACGCCGGCATTGTCGGAGAACATCTCCTGGGTCATCTCCACCTGAACCTCGATGGTGTCGGTGTTGTGGATGCGGTCCACGATGATCTGGTAGTTAGCCGGATAGCCCTGGTTCATCAGAACCGTCTCAATCTGGGACGGGAATACATTGACGCCCTTGACGATCAGCATATCGTCGCTTCTGCCCAGAGGTTTGGACATCTTCACATGCGTACGGCCGCAGGAGCATTTCTTGTGGCTTAAGATACAGATGTCTCTGGTGCGGTAGCGGATCAGCGGAAACGCCTCCTTGGTGATGCTGGTGAATACCAGCTCGCCCTTCTCGCCATCGGGAAGAACCTCGCCGGTCTTAGGGTTGATGATCTCGGCGATGAAATGGTCCTCATTGATGTGCATACCGGTCTGCTCGCTGCACTCGAAGGAGACGCCGGGGCCGGAGATCTCGGTCAGGCCGTAGATGTCATGAGCCTTGATGTGCAGTTTCTCCTCGATATCATGGCGCATTTCCTCGGTCCATGCCTCGGCGCCGAAGATACCGGCTTTCAGTTTGATCTTGTCCTGCAGTCCTCGCTCCCAGATGGATTCCGCCAGGTAAGCGGCATAGGAAGGAGTGCAGCAGAGGATAGTGGAACCCAGATCTACCATGAACTGGATTTGGCGCTCCGTGTTGCCGGAGGACATGGGCAGGGTCAGGCAGCCTACCTTGTGGGAGCCGCCGTTCAGTCCCGGACCGCCGGTGAACAGGCCGTAACCGTAGCAGACGTGGCACACGTCGTCTTTGGTGCCGCCCGCTGCCACAATGGCTCTGGCGCAGCACTCGTCCCACAGATCGATATCGTGCTGGGTATAGAAGGCCACTACCCGGCGGCCTGTGGTACCACTGGTGGACTGGATGCGGACGCAGTCAGACAGAGGCTTGGCCAGCAGCCCGTAGGGATAGGCGTCCCTCAGATCGTCTTTCGTCAGGAAGGGGAGTTTGTGCAGGTCGTCCACAGACTTGATGTCGTCAGGCGTAACTCCCACATCTTCCATCTTCTTTCTGTAGAATTCCACATTGTCATAAACATGTTTCACGGTTTTTACCAGACGTTCGTCCTGCCACGCGCGGATCTGCTCACGGGAGGCACATTCGATTTCTGGCTGATAATAACGTTCCATAGGCTTTTGTTCCTTTCTGTTGGGAATGATTTCCGTGCAGAGTCCGCTGCCGCTCAGTTGATGAAGGATTTCGTGTATCAGACGCGGGACTCCTCTCGTTGTTATTCAGTATACCACAGAAGATTTATCGCTGTAAACCGATAAATGGGAAATATGCGCAAAATATTCGCGGGCACGCTGCGGAGTGCGATGAATCTGTGATATAGTTTTCGGACGAGATGATACAGCGCCGGTTCATGTACGACCGAAGAGAGCCATCTATTCGCTGTTTGCACGGGCGGCACTCTGGCCCTGATTACCGTGAATCTGGGGGAAGACGCGGAGACGGTATGATCGCGCATATCCATCTGGGAGCGGAAGGCGATATGTTCGAAATTTACGGCGAAATAATCGACGGCGTACTGGGCAGGCAAGCGGCCGGATTTTCAGGTCGAAAAGGATTTCCTGCATATTACCGGCCATATCTGGAGATAGTAGACTCCGAGAGAAAAGGAGGTACTATGCAGAAGGGAAAAGCGAGTATTGAATTTGAGAAGCCCCCGGTTATCATAAGCACTGCATGCGTGGCGGGAAAGAAGGAGGGCGAAGGCCCTCTTGGAAAAAGCATTGACGTGGTGGAGCAGGACGACAAGTTCGGCATGGAGAACTGGGAACAGGCGGAATCTGCCATGCAGAAACAGGCGGCGGACCTGGCCATGGAGAAGGGAAATATCCGGCGGAAAGAGGTCCGCTACCTTTTCGCAGGCGATCTGCTGGGGCAGCTGATCGCCACATCTTTCGGAACAGTAGATCTGGAGATTCCCATGTTCGGCCTTTACGGGGCCTGTTCCACCATGGGAGAGGCCCTGAGCCTGGCGGCCATGACGGTTCACGGCGGATATGCGGACCGGACGCTGGCAATCGCTTCCAGTCATTTTGCCACTGCGGAGAAACAGTTCCGTTTTCCGCTGGCTTATGGAAATCAGAGGCCCCATTCCGCCACCTGGACGGTGACAGGCTGCGGGGCGGCCGTAGTGGGAAAGGCCGGTTCCGGCTCCGTAAAAGATCCGGTCATCACGGGAATCACGCCGGGTCGCATTGTAGATCTGGGAACCAGGGATTCCATGAACATGGGAGCGGCGATGGCTCCGGCGGCGGTTCACACCATACGGCAGAATTTTGAGGATTTCAGCGTGGATGAAACCTATTATGACCGGATCATCACAGGCGATCTGGGGGAAGTAGGCAGCAAGATTTTGAAGGACATGCTGAAGCAGGAAGGACACAGCCTGGAGGGCATTCATATGGACTGCGGTCTGGAAATCTACGACAATGATGCTCAGGATACCCATTCCGGCGGCAGCGGATGCGGCTGCTCCGCAGTGACTCTGTGCGCCATGATACTGCCTAAAATCAGATCCGGTGAATGGAAGCGGGTACTGTTTCTTCCTACCGGAGCGCTGCTGTCCACAGTCAGCTTCAACGAAGGGCAGAGTATCCCCGGGATTGCCCACGGAGTAGTGATAGAGAGGGGACAGCAGTGATGGAGACAGCAGTGATGGAGACGGCAGTGATGGAGACGGCAGCGACGGAGACAGCAGCAGATAAAGGGCGAGAACAAATGGCAGGTAACGGAAAAGTGAGAACAGGGGGAAACTTATGGATTATGTGAGAGCATTTCTGGCAGGCGGCGTAATCTGCAGTCTGGTGCAGATTCTGCTGGACAAGACGAAGATGATGCCGGGGCGGGTCATGGTGACTCTGGTAGTTACCGGCAGTATTCTGGGATGCCTGGGCCTATATGAGCCTTTTGCCCGGTGGGCCGGAGCCGGAGCCACGGTACCGCTTCTTGGATTTGGAAACACCTTGTGGAAGGGCGTGAAAGAGGGGCTTATGACCGACGGACTCCTGGGAGTATTCAAAGGCGGTTTTACTGCCAGCGCAGTAGGAATCTCGGGAGCGCTCATATTCGGATATCTGGGCTCCCTTATCTTCCGGCCGAAGATGAAGGGCTGAGAAAATCAGGAAAGAAGAGCGGGCGAAACAGCAGCAAAAAGTGAAGCAAAAAACAGCACGCAAAGAAACGTCAGGAAAAAGTGGGGCAGAAGGTAGCTGCGCATAAAACAATATCAACCCGGTTATTCTTCTGCCCATTCCGACTTATGGTAGTTTGCCAAATACTCAGAAAAAGTCTTTGCCGGAAGCATACGGTGTTTTTGAATCATATCCGACCAGATGGTATTGCCCGCTGCTTCTGTAATAATTCCGGCGGCTTCGCCTCTGCCGATGATTCTCATTCCTGCTTCCGGCGAGGTTGTCATCTGCAGGTAATCGTTGTATTCCGCAGATCCTGCTACCATACTCTCAACGGAAAGATACCCATTATTCTTCAACATATCGACCCGCGTCAGAAGACGAGGGACTTTCTGAAGTTCATGATAGACTTGGGCAGGCAAAATAATTCTTCCCGCATATAACCTGGCCAGAATGCTCTCCTCACGAACCCAAAGAAAAGCGGAGAGACAATCCGTATCAAAGAAATACTTCTCAGTCAATGGCATCTCCTCCCTGATCATCTTCATCCAGGCCGAACACAATATCGTCGCGAAAAGCATCAAGCAACAGCTCATCGATCTTTCCTGAAGAGACCAGGTCTTTTTGCCGTAACTCTTCCACTTGCTTCAGATAGTGTCCATACGTTCTTTTCCGCAATTCAACAGGTGTCGGTTTATATAATTTATCATCAAATCCGAGGTATCTTGCTGCAGACATAACTCCGGAACTGTAATCTTTCAGTCTGTCGGAAGAAAGATATCCTTCCGAGACCAGTCGCCAGAGCATTGCCAGATGACTCATCCCAAAGTATTGCTCAAGCGCAATAACATGCTGTATAGATAGCTGGCCGTCACCGGTTACCTTCTTTATTGTGGCTCTCAAAGACTTGTATGGTGCGAGAAAGTAGGAGGCAAACTGATCCGCGCACTTTTCGTTCTCACTTTTGGGGTCAAGCCTTTTAGAACAAACATTAAAGCCTGATTCATCATCAAAATACAGATGGTACAACTCATGGGCAAGTGAAAACCGCTGACGGCCGTATGACATAGTCGAGTTAATCGCTATCAGTTTTACTATATTATCCCGGACGCACATTCCACTGATATTTTCTCCGAGAGGATAAAACACGAGTGTAAGTCCGTCAATCTGGTTCGCAAGAGAAAAAATGTCAACCGGTGAATTGGCATCTTCTCCCAGCAATTCCCTTAGTTCCTGTGCTTTTGTGCTAAGCTCCAACTTATCCAACATTCGATTCCTCCAGCGCTTTTGCCATGAATCTGCTATTGATTGCAATTTTCCCTATATCGGCAATGATACGCAGATCTTCCTGGCTGACATCCTGTGCTCTGAAAGCAAATTGGATCGGATGGGTCTCCTCCTCCGTATCCGTGAAGGCAGCAAGACTATATCCGTAAAGATTCACAATACTTTCCAGCTGATCAACAGTGAGGTTTCTCTCTCCGGTTTCAACCTTTGATATGAAAGTTTGAGTCACCCCCAGATAGTCCGCAATCTGTCCCTGCCGCAGGCCTGCTTTCTCCCTCATCATTTTAAGCTTTTCATAAATTGTGGCCATGGCAAATCCTCCTTTCGCCTCTTGGGAGTATTATACA
>CANQRW010000014.1 GCA_947626365.1 uncultured Lachnospiraceae bacterium | reverse complement strand
AAAAGTCCAGCGGTGATATGTCAAGAGGAAAATGAATAAAAATCGCACTTTTTTTGTTCATCTTCCAAAAGGCGCAAAACACCCACCTAAGCCCCATTCAGAACGTATGTTCCCGAACGTGTGTTCTGAACCGGAATTAGATACTCACCGTTGCCAGCGGAAGATCAGTTGACTTCCGGCGCCTTATATAGGCAGTTGTCTTTCAGCAGTCGAAAGACCAGCCGCACAAATTTACGGGCAGTTAACGCGAGGGCTCGTTTGTGCTGGTACTTGTTCACCTCGTTGTATTTGAGGTGGTAGAAGCGGCTGTACTCCGGGTCGCATCTCACAAGAGACATGGCTGCTTCACACAAATAGTATTTCAGGAAACGGTTGCCGGACCGGATCGACCGCGTGTTCTGCGATTCGAAATCACCGGACTGGTGCTGTTTCCAGGCAAGGCCAGCATATTTGCCTAATTCGGACTGACTGGGGAAACGGTTGATATCCCCAATCTCCGCAATGATGCCGGCAGAGTAGACTGGCCCTATCCCCTTGATGGAAGAAAGGGTGTTCGGGATCAGCTGCATCTGCTCGGAGATCGCCTTGTCAAAGGCTTTTACCTGTGATTCCAAAGCTCTGATCGAGCTTATGGATAGAGAAAGCACCTGGTTGATGGAGTCGTTCACCGTCTTTGGCAGGCGGTAGGAACTCCTGGCGGCTTTCTGTATGGCATTCGCCACGGCCTCGGGGTTGGGGAAACGGTTTTTCCCCTTCTCCATGAGGAAGGCCGTGAGCTGTTGTAAGTCCATGTTCGCCAGGGCCTCTGCGGATTCGAATTCCTCGTAGACGGCCAGGGCAGTTGTACTGAAGGTGTCGGAGAACACCTTCTCCTGCGCCATCGTAGAATACTTCTTGAACAGGTAGTTCATGAACCGCTGTTTTTCCCTGACAAGGTTCTGGACGGCGAAAAACCTGGCGCGCGTGAGGTTGCGGAGGGCTTCGTGGCGGTAGTCATCCAGATAAATCTCCTTGTTGATTCTACCGAAGCGCAGGCAGTCAGCGATCACGAAGGAGTCCATGTAATCGTTCTTCGGAAGATCGTTGTAGGCCTGGTGGAAGCGGCAGACCTGCTTTGGGTTGAGGACATGTATCCTTTTGTTGTACGGATTGAGGGTTCCGTCTTCCCTGAGGAAGCAGACCAGATTGTCGCCATAGACGGAGGTAGCCTCCAATCCGATGACGACGTCTGTCAGGGACTGAGAAGAGATAGCATTCAGGATCCGCTTCACAAGGTGTTCCGCCCCAACCTTGGAGTTGGGGACAGAGAAGTTGCTGTGCTTGGAGCCGTCAGGGTTCATCAGGTAGACCACATTGTTTCGGCTGCTGACGTCAATACCGACGTAAAGAGGGTTCATGGCATGGTCACCTCCTTTCGTTAGGAATCAGTGGTCAATCGGCTTGGTAATACCCATGATCATGGAGCATCGACACCCTCGCGGTATAAGAATTCGGTCGGAGGGGGACGGATGCGAACCCCACTGCAAAAGGGCCGCCCCCGACTCCAACAAACAGCCAGCTGGTTTGAAGTTAACTTCCATGTCAGGGAGACAGACTTTTTATGAAGTACCCTTGCGGGCCAACAGGGGAAAAAGGAGTTTATACCTGATTGACACTAAGGCCAATTATATCATGGATATTAACAGGCCGATTGATTTTTTGGTACCGATTCAGTTGTCAAGGTACTGGGTAACTATTAACTATAAACATATTATACGAGGAGGATATGAAAAATGAAGTTAAGGAAAGTAACAGCTTTGGCGTTGACAGCAGCCATGACGGCGGCAGCGCTTTCGGCCTGCTCCGGCGGGAACAGCGGCGGGGAGACGGCGACAACCGCGGCCGCGGCGGAAGCTGAGACCACGGCGGCAGCTGACGCCGGCGCGGAGGCAGAGACAGAGGCGGCTCCCGCGGCAGACGGAGAGCAGGTGGTGATCAATTTCTTCCATCGCTGGCCCAACGACCCCAAGAACACCATGTTTAAGAACCTGATCCAGGAATACATGGATGAGAATCCCAATGTGACCATCAACATGGACTGCATCCTGAACGACGAGTACAAGGAGAAGATCCGTATGGTCGTCAGCACCGACGAGGTGCCGGATATCTTCTCTTCCTGGTCCGGAACCTTTGCTCAGGAGATGATCGACTCCGGCAATGTGTCTACCCTGACGGATATGTTTGAGGAAGATACGGAATGGTCCGGCAAGATCGCCAAGGCCAGCATTGGCGGCTTTACCTTTGACGGAGAGATCTACGGTGTGCCGTGGTCTCAGGACGGCAAGGCGTTCTTCTACAACAAGAAGATCTTTGAGGAGAACAATCTGGAAGTTCCCACCACATGGAATGATTTCATCGCGGTTCTGGACGCCCTTCAGGCGGCCGGTTATGAGACGCCCCTGGTAGAGGGCCTGATGGACAACTGGGCGATCCTTCACTATCTGGGCACCATGAACCAGAGAATGTTGGATCCTGAGGTCCTGGCCAAGGATTACGATCCGGCCACCGGCGAATTCACCGATCCGGCTTATGTGGACGTTCTTGAAAAGTGGCAGCAGCTGACCTCCTACATGGGAGATGTCTGCGTGGCCATTGACCATGAGACAGCCAGAAATACATATTTCGCCACGGGCGAGGCTCCCATTATGTATCTGCAGTTCGCGGAGATCACGCTGTTAGAGCAGTCCGTGCCGGAGGATTTTGAGTACGGATTCTTTAACTTCCCGGCCTTTGAAGAGGGGAAGGGCGATCCCAACGCTCTGACCGGAGCTCCCGAGGGCTTCATGATCAGCAACAAGACCCAGTATCCGGAAGAATGCCGCAAGTTCCTGAAATGGCTGGTAAGCGAAAAAGGCGGAGCTGCTCTGACGACAGAATCCGGCGACCTTTCCAGCGTAGACGGCGCTGTGGATGAGACCAACGGACTTCCGGCTCACCTTGAGGCTATGGAAGTGATCAATTCCGCTTCCGAGCTGGCTCCCTGGTTTGACAATGCCTGCGACGCCGCCGTTTACACCGTATACGGCCAGGGCGCTCAGGCTATCGCCGTAGGCGATGAGACGCCGGAGAGCGTTATGACCATGGTACAGGAGGCCGCTGCTTCCCTGCACTGATCATAGTGTAACTGAATACGCGATACCTGCGGCCGGGGCGGCGATAAGCCGCCCCGGCCAGCAGAGCTGAGATGGGGTGTGTTATATTGAAGAAAAAACGAAACTTGGAAGCATTTTTGTTTACGATACCGGCGCTTCTTTTTCTGGGAGTCTTTGTATTCTATCCCTTGATCAATAATATTGTCTACAGCTTCCAGTCATTTACCCTGTCCTCCGCCACAAAAGAATGGGTGGGGTTAAAGAATTATCAGACTTTGCTGTCAGACGGGGTCATTTTCACCAGTATTATGAACAACATACGTTACGCCATCGTCTCCATCATTATCCAGGTAGGCTTCGGACTGGTCCTGGCTGCCGTGCTGGAGGATGTGGCGTTCCGCAGGATAGCGCCGGCGCTGAGAAGCATTTATTTTATTCCGACAATCCTCTCCATGACGGTTGTCTGTCTGCTGTTTGAATTTGTGTACAATCCCCAGATGGGACTGTTGAACAGCTTTCTGGAAGCGGTGGGACTGGATGGCCTGACCAAGGTATGGCTGGGATCGAAGAAAACGGCCATGTACTCGGTTATCGCCGTGTCCCAGTGGCAGAGTACGGGATATATCGCCATGTTGTTTATCGTAGCGATTCAGAAGATCCCGAGAGATCTTTACGAGGCGGCCGAGGTAGACGGCGCCAGTAAGATCACAAGATTCTTTTACATCACGGTTCCTCAGGTCAGGCAGATGTTTTTTGTGACCATGATCCTGACGGTATCCGGAGCGTTCACGGTATTTAATGAGCCGTATATCCTCACCGGAGGCGGCCCCGGCACAGCCACCATGGTGTTGTCGCTGCATATGTATCAGACGGGCTTTATCAAGAATAACATGGGCTACGCGTCTACCATCGCCATCCTGATCTTTGTGATCACGGCGGTCCTGTCTTCGGTCCAGTTCTTCAGTTTTGGAAAAAAGGAGGAGGATGCGTGATGAAGACGAAAGTGAAAAAACGCCGGAAATTCGGTCTGGGAGAGGTCGTATGGCTGATCATCCTGCTTATTTTGGCGGCTTTGATCCTGTATCCCCTGTTCTGGATCATCATGTCCTCCTTTAAGGATTATAAAGGAATTTACGGAGATGTGTGGGGCCTCCCGGAGATCTGGCACCCGGAGAATTACCTGACGGCGTGGAATAAGGGAATTTCCCAGTATTTCCTCAACAGCACCATCGTGACCCTGGCGACGATCGTGGGAGTCTCCCTGGTATCGACGTTTGCGGCTTTCGGCGTCTGCCAGATGTCCGGCAGGCTGGGCAACATCATTTTCCTGCTCTGTATGTGCGGACTTCTGCTGGCTCCGCAGGTATGCGTGCTTCCCCTGTTCATGCTGCTGACGAAGATAAAGATCCGCAATACCCTGTGGGCCATGATCCTGCCGTATATCGCGTTTCGGCTCCCAGTATCCATCATGATGGTCCGGGCCTTCTTTGTGGGGATTTCCAAGGAGCTGGAGGAGGCCGCTATCATTGACGGAGCCACGCTGCTCCAGATCTACCGGCATATCTATCTGCCGCTGTCGAAGCCGATCCTGGCGACGGTGGTGGTCATGACCGCCTATTACGGGTGGAATGAATTTATGTTTGCCACGATCTTTGTGGACAGCTCCGCGATCCGCACCATTCCGGTAGGCCTGATGGTGTTCCGGGACGGCCTGATGACGGAGTGGGGCGTAGTTATGGCCGGCATGGTTATCGCCTGTCTGCCCATAACCGTGTTATTCCTGTTTATGCAGAAGAGTTTTGTCCGGGGCATGGCTGCCGGTTCAGTGAAAGGATAAATGAGAGATGAAGCTGATTGCGATAGGAGATAATGTAACGGACTGCTATGTGGACGAGGGGGTTTATTTCCCCGGCGGCAACGCGGTCAATGTGGCGGTGAACTGTAAAAAGAACGGGGCGGAGAAGGTGGGATATATCGGTGTCTTCGGCAACGACGACCGGGCCGATTATATCCGGGAATGCCTGAAGGAGGAGGGAGTCAGCTGCGACCGCAGCCGGAAGGTTTATGCCCCTACGGAACAGCCCAGGGTCTTTCTGAAGGACGGGGACCGGGTATTCGGCCACGGTCCCAGGGATACCTGCCAGCATCTCTTTGCCATTAAGCTGACCAGGGAAGATATGGAGCTTATCAAAGACTATGATGTCTGCCATACCAGCTGTTTTTCCAATCTGGAATACGAGCTTCCGCAGCTGGCGGAAATCTGCCGGGTGTCCTTTGATTTCTCGGAACGCCGGGAGGAGGAATACCTGCTCCGGACCTGTCCTTATCTGAGCTTCGCGTTTTTCTCCGGGTCGGATCTCCCGGAGGAGGAATGCGAGAAACTGATGAAGCATGTCCATGAGCTGGGAACAGGCATCGTGGGGGTTACCCGTGGAAGCGCCGGGGCCCTGTTCTATGACGGGAAGGAAGTGTACCGTCAGGGAATCCATAAGGCGGAGGTCGTGGATACCATGGGCGCCGGAGACAGTTTTATCGCCGGTTTTCTGACCGCCTACGCGGACGGAAACGGGATGCGAAGGTCGCTGGAATACGCCGCGGAGCGGGCGGCCCTGACCTGCGGGGTGAGGGGCGGCTTCGGGCATCCTCATAAGGCATAGACGGATGAAAATGCCGCGGTTTCCATGGAGATGGCGACGGCGGCATTTTATAGTACGTCAGTATGCAAACAAGGCGCCGGTGACGCTTTGTTTGCATTTGCCGGTTGATAGAATGCCCTTTTTGATATATAATGTAATAAAAGGTACTAATACCGCTGTTTGACGAAAACCGGCGCAGGCTGAAAAGGAGAGAATTTCATGCTGGAACAGAACTCATCGATCCCGCTGTATGAACAGCTGAAAAGCGCAATTAAAGAAGGGATACAGAACGGAGCGTATCAACCGGGAACCCGGATGCCCAGCGAGGCGGAGTTTGAACAGATCTATCAGGTGAGCCGGATCACGGTCCGACGGGCGATCAAGGAGCTGTGCGAGGAGGAGATTCTGGTCAAAAAGCAGGGAAAGGGAACGTTTATCCTGAAAAGCCCCGTGTATAAGTATATTGACCGGTCCATCGGAAGCTTTCATGAATCCATGGCCAGGGAGGGAAAGGTGGCGACGGTGGATATTCTGGAGAAATCCATCGTCAGGGTGAAACCCTCTTATGCCCATGACCTGGCCATCAGCCCTGATGACGACGTGATCTATCTGCGGCGTCTGATGAACGCGGACGGCGTACCGATGATGATCGATACCAATTACATTCCGATGAAGCGATTTCCCGGGATTTACGATAAGCTGGAGGGGAATTTTTCCTTGTTTTCCCTGATGGAGCGGGATTATGGCGTGAAGCTGGAGCGCTATTACAAGGTGCTGAAAGTGCAGAAAGCCACCCGTGAGATCGGACGGCTTTTGCGCTGCCGCGTGGGGGATCCCATGTTTGATCTGTTTAAGATCACGTATAACGGCGAGGGGATGCCCCAGAATATCTCCATCTCCATCCTGAAGGGGGAGGACACATATTATGTGATCTCCAACGGGGATGTGGAGGGCGATGAGGTGAACCACAGCGGCCTGAGCTGGAAGATGTAGCGCGGATTGGATTTTATAGCGCGGGCCGGGAGATCTCTAGCGTGAGCCGGATTCTATAGCGCGTGCCGGAAGATACAAGCGTGAACCGGATTCTATAGCGCGGGCCGGAAATACAGCGTGAGCCGGATTCTATAGCGCGTGCCGGAAATACAGCGTGAGCCGGATTCTATAGCGCGGGCCGGATTCAGCCGGCTGGCGGGGTTTCAAAGAGCCGGCCGTAGATTTCCTCGCTGAGAGCGTCTACATAGGACTGGTCGGGCAGGTCCTGACCGGTGATCAGATAATCCTGGATCAACTGGAACCGTTTCAGGCTCAGCTCCTCCTCGGAGAGGGAATCCTTCCCCGGAATCTCTTCATCGATGCCGTCAGCGGAATATTGTCCTAAAAACCATTGGATCAGCTCCTCGGTGCGCTGCTTTTCCTGGGCGATCTGAGGAGCCATTTTTTTGGCGTCGCGGCTGGTGTTGAAATACACGACCAGAGAGAAGACTGCCATCAGCGTCAGAGCCCCCCGGAAGATCATTCCGGAGACCACGGCCATGGGAAGGCGGATGATCCCGGTCCACAGAAGCACGGACACCGCCGCCAGAACGCAGCCTACGATCAGAAACGCGGAGGCGGAGGACTTCAGGTCGTTATATTTCTGTGACTTGTCCACATAGACGTAATTTCTCTCCGGCCTGGGCGTCTGGGCTTCAGAAAGAGCCTGGGCTTCGGAAAGGGCCTGGATCTCGGAAAGGGCCTGGGCTTCCTCCGGAGTCAGATCGGCCGTTTCCGGCTGACCGTCCTCGTCATATTCCGTCAGGGCCTCGTACATGGCCCGCTCTCTGGCCAGGTTCTGCTCTTTTTCCGCGGCTCTCATGGCTTTGGCCACTTCCTCCGATTCGACCAGCGGCCCGCCGCAGTCGGAACAGACCGTAATGCCGTCCACAAATTCCATATCACATTTCGGGCAGTAAGGCATAATGGCAATCTCCTTTATCATTCTGAATATCGTTCCGGGGCGAAAATTGCCTGCCCCAGTATCAGTCTCATTATATATCACGAATAAAAATCCGTCTATATTTGATTTTATTTTTTACTTCCCTTTCCCGGGAAAATGCGCTAGAATATACGTGATTATTCGCCTTAACCCGCTTGACGGCGGCAGGTGACCCGCCTGATGGAGGAGGGATAACCCGCGGACGGCGGCAGGTGACCCGCCTGATGGAGGAGGGATAACCCGCGGACGGCGGCAGATGACCCGCCTGATAGAGAGCAGATAACCCGCGGACGGCGGGAAATGACAAGATGACGCGGTGAATTTCCGCGGGACAGAATGGAGTTTTGATCGTATGGAACCCAGAAGAATGAAGACCCGGGAGCTGCTGGTCCGGTTTGCCCCCTATTACCGCAAATATATTCCTACGCTTCTTATGGATCTGTTCTGCGCGGCCATGACCACAGTCTGCGAACTGGTCCTGCCGCTGATCCTCCGCTACATTACCAATCAGGGCGTGGCGGACGCGGCGTCTCTTACGGTGCGGACGGTCTGCGGAATCGGCCTTCTGTATTTTGCCCTGCGGATCGTGGACGCGGTGGCCAATTTCTATATGGCTTATACAGGCCACGTCATGGGCGCCAAAATCGAGACGGACATGCGCCTGGACGCCTTTGAGCACCTGCAGAAGCTGTCGGACAGTTATTTCAACAACACCAAGGTAGGACAGCTGATGTCCCGGATCACCAACGACCTTTTTGACGTGACGGAATTTGCCCATCACTGTCCGGAGGAATTTTTCATCGCCTTTGTGAAGGCGCTTGTGTCTTTTATTATTCTGGCAAGGATCAATCTGCTGCTGACGGTGATCATTTTTGCCATCGTTCCGGTGATGGCGGTCTCCTGCACGTATTTCAATCTGAAGATGCGGGCGGCCTTCAAGAAGCAGCGGCATCATATCGGAGAGCTGAACGCCAGGATTGAGGACAATCTGCTGGGCAACCGTGTGGTGCGGGCATTCTCCAATCAGGATATTGAGATCGCGAAATTCTGCCGGGACAACCAGACGTTTCTGAAGATCAAGAGGGAAATGTATCTGTATATGGCTTCTTTCCAGGATACGGTGCGGCTGTTCGACGGCATCATGTATACGGTGGTCATTGTGGCCGGAGGGCTTTTTCTGCTGAACGGCCGGATCACGTCAGGCGATCTGGTGGCTTATACGCTGTATATCTCCACCCTGCTGGCGACCATCCGCCGCATTATAGAGTTCGCGGAGCAGTTCCAGCGGGGCATGACCGGCGTGGAGCGGTTTGTGGAGATCATGGATGCGGAGGTCGATATTTTTGACGAGGAGGGAGCGGTTCCTCTCCATGATGTGAAGGGCGAGATCCGTTTCGATCATGTAAGCTTCGAGTATCCTGATGATCACAATCCGGTGCTGGATGATATCAATCTGACGGTGCGCCCCGGAGAGAAGGTGGCGCTGGTAGGACCGTCCGGCGGCGGAAAGACCACGCTCTGCAATCTGATGCCAAGATTTTATGACCCGACGTCCGGAAGGATACTGGTGGACGGCCAGGATATCCGCCATGTGACCCTGGAAAGCCTGCGCAGCAATATCGGCGTGGTGCAGCAGGATGTGTACCTGTTCTCCGGAACCGTCTATGAGAATATCGCCTATGGCCGTCCGGCTGCTTCCCGGGAGGAAGTGATTGAGGCGGCGAAGATGGCGGGGGCCGATGAGTTCATCAGCCAGCTGAAGAACGGATATGATACCTATGTGGGAGAGCGGGGCGTGAAGCTGTCCGGAGGACAGAAGCAGCGGATCAGCATTGCCCGGGTATTCCTTAAGAATCCGGCCATCCTGGTTCTGGATGAGGCCACCTCGGCGCTGGACAATGAGAGCGAGCATTTGGTGTCGGTGTCGCTGGATAAGCTGGCCCAGGGACGGACGACGCTGACCATCGCCCACCGGCTGTCTACTATTCAGGGGGCGGATCGGATCCTGGTGCTTGCAGGCAATCATATCGTGGAAGAAGGCAGCCATGAGGAACTGATGAAGCTTGGCGGCATGTACTACGATCTGTATACCATGGCGAACGCCTCATAAAAAATATATCTGTAAGGAGATCAGCGATGAGAGCAGCGATAGTAACGGACAGCAACAGCGGAATCACACAGGAGCAGGCGAAGGAACTGGGACTGTATGTTCTGCCCATGCCTTTTATGATTGACGGAAAGGAGTATCTGGAAGGGATCAGCCTGACGCACGAGGAGTTCTATGATATGCAGGTCAGCGGTCACGATATCAGCACCTCCCAGCCCTCGCCGGAGTCGGTCACAGGGTTTTGGGATAAGATTCTTAAGGAGTACGATCAGATTGTCCATATCCCCATGTCCAGCGGACTCAGCAGCTCCTGCGCCACAGCCCTTATGCTGGCGGAGGATTACGGCGGCAGGGTAGTGGTGGTCAACAATCAGAGAATCTCCGATACCCAGCGGCAGTCTGCCATCGATGCGGCTGCCCTGGCGGCGAAAGGCCTGGATGCCCATCAGATCGGAGAGATACTGAATCAGACCAAATTTGACGCTACTATCTATATTATGCTGGATACGCTCAAATATCTGAAGAAAGGCGGACGGATCACTCCTGCGGCCGCGGCCCTGGGAACATTTCTCCGCCTGAAGCCGGTGCTGACTATCCAGGGAGATAAGCTGGATGCCTTCTCCAAGGCCAGGACCATCAAGCAGGCCAAGGCCACCATGATCGCGGCTGCTGCCCATGATCTGGAAGAACGGTTTGGGGACACGACCGGGGCCAGGACCCGTCTGGCGGTGCTTCATACCCGGAATGAGGAGGCGGCCGCGGAATTTGCGGAGGAGCTGCGAAATCATTTCCCGGAAACGGGGGAGATTTCCATCGACCAGCTGCCGCTCAGCATCTGCACCCATATCGGACCGGGAAGTCTGGCCGTTGCGGCAACGAAGAAAATGGAGGAGCTGTAAGTTGGTGTTTCAGTTTTGGAAAAAGGAAGGCTGGAGCCAGCTGGGGCTCAGCATGAAGGCGCTTCTGGCGCTTCTGTTCCTGCTGATCGGCCTGATTCCCATGGGAATCCTGGGCGCGGTGCAGAACCGTGCGTTCCGTCGGACCCAGATCGACGGCAGGGTCATCGAGGTGCAGAACCAGTGTCTGATCACCAGCGACCGCCTTACCAGGGCGGATTACATGGGAGCTGCCAGGGGAGACGCCCTGGTGGGAAGAGAGCTGGACACGGTGGCGGATATATTTAATGGAAGAATCGTGGTCGTGGACCGGAACTTCCGCATTGTCAAAGATACCTTTAATCTGTCCGAGGGGAAGATCAATGTGTCGGAGCCGGTTCTTAAGTGTTTTCAGGGGGAACATGGTATCCTGCGGGAGGATGAGAAGCAGTATTTTGCGGTGACGGAACCCATCTATGACAGTACGCCGGAGCGGAACATCGTGGGAGTTCTCCTGACCATCGCTTCCACGGAGAATATTCTGTCCAATGTATCCAGCGTGGGGCAGAGCACCCGCCTGTTTGTTGTGATCGCGTTTGTAGTGATGGCCATGTCGGGAATCGTGCTGTCGTTTCTTATTGTGAAGCCTTTCGACCATCTGCAGGTGGCGCTGGACCGTATGGCCGACGGCAATCTGGATGAAAGCATATCGGAGAATATCTACAAAGAGACCAGGAATATATCGGAGGCGGTGCAGAAGACCAAGGCGAAGCTCCAGACCGTGGATAAGTCCAGAGAAGAATTTGTGGCGAATGTGTCCCATGAGCTGAAGACGCCGATCACATCCATCCGGGTGCTGGCGGATTCCCTTATGAGTACGGAAGATGCGCCGGCGGAGCTTTACAGGGAGTTTATGACGGACATCTCCGAGGAAATCGACCGGGAAAGCAAGATCATAGACGATCTGCTGGCTATGGTGAAGATGGACAAGGCGGCGGCGGAACTGAATATCACCCAGGTGGATATCAACACTTTGGTGCAGCAGATTCTGAAGCGTCTGACGCCCATTGCCCAGAAGAGGAATATTGAACTGGTCTACGAGAGTATCCGGGAAGTGACGGCGGAAGTGGATGAGATGAAGCTGTCTCTGGCCATCAGCAATCTGGTAGAGAACGCCGTCAAGTACAACGTGGAAAACGGCTGGGTAAGGGTGACGCTGGATGCGGATCACCAGTGTTTCTATATAAGGGTAGCGGATTCCGGCATCGGAATTCCGGAAGACAAGCAGGAAAATGTATTTGAGCGGTTTTACAGGGTGGATAAAGCCAGGTCCAGGGAAACCGGCGGCACTGGGCTGGGGCTGGCCATCACGAAAAATGTAGTGCTGATGCACTACGGTTCGATCCGGCTTGTGAGCAAAGAAGGCGAGGGCTCCGTCTTTACGGTCCGGATTCCTCTGACTTATATTGTATAGGAGGGCGGGATCATGCGGTATCGTATTTTGGAGGGCCTGCTTCTTCTGCTTCTTCTGCTGACAGCCTGCGCGGACAGCCGGGTGCAGGAGCCGGAAAAGGCGGCCGCATTTCGAATCTATTATCTGGATAATTCACTGACCGCCTTAACCTCCCAGGACTACGGAACGGATACGACGGATGCGGAGGCATTGATACCGGAGCTGATGGAACAGTTTTTAAATGTGCCTAATGATGTGGATAACCAGACCGCGCTTCCGAGTTCTGTAGGCTACATGGGTTACAGGCTGGAAAATAATGTGCTGTTTCTGTATTTTGACGCAGGATACAGTAACCGGGATAATATGTCGGCTACCAGAGAGATCCTCTGCAGGGCGGCTCTGACGAAGACCATGACGCAGATCGACGGAGTGAATTTTATCAGCATTTATGTGGCGGATCAGCCGCTTTTGAATCAGGATGGGCAGCCGGTAGGGCTGCTTGCGGATACGGATTTTGTGGAGAGTATCAGCGATGTGAACACCTTCGAGAGGAGCCAGCTGACGCTGTATTTTACGGATGAGAGCGGCCAGAGGCTTGTGAAAGAGAACCGGGAGGTGGTTCACAGCATCAACACTTCCATGGAACGGCTGATCGTGGAACAGCTGATCGAGGGCCCCCATCTGACAGGCCGGTATCCCACTCTTCCCCCGGAACTGGGCCTGCTCAATGTGTCGGTCAGTGAAAACGTATGCTATATCAATTTTGACAATGTTTTTCTGAACAGTGTTCTGGAGGTCAACGAGTATGTGCCGATCTATTCCATCGTCAATTCCCTGGGCGAACTTTCCACAGTCAGCCGGGTGCAGATTACGGTGAACGGCTCATCCAATGTAATGTTCCGGAATGTGGTGTCCCTGGACACCCAGTTTGAGAGAAATCTGGAGTTTGGACAATAAGGCGGATAGTGCTGCGGAGTCTGCGGACCGCGGCTGAAAAAGGAGAATTGAATTGAAGAGACCACTGGTATTTGCGGCAGGGGGATTCGTACTTGGAGAGGTATGGCTGCTGCTGCCTGTGGGATTAAAGGCAGTGATTCCGGCAATTGCGCTGTGCGGAGTCTGTTGTCTGTGGAAAAAACGAAGACAGGAAGGAAAACTAAGCGGCAGCAGCCAGGTAATCTACTGGGTGCTGCCGTTTGTTTTCATGGCGGCGCTGGGAGCCTGGCGCCTGGAAGCGGACCGGCTGGCGGAAAAGAAGTATGAGGAGACAGCGGAAGCGGCGGAGCGGCTGGCGGAAGGCAGCCCGGCGCGCCTGGAGGGAATTCTGGCGGATATCAGTCCCGGAAACGGAGAGACCTACGAGGCGGTGCTGCAGCTTGATAGGGTGAGCCTTCATGTCAGGGACCGGGTGGCGGATTACGGCTCGGTGCTGGTCTATCTGGACGAGGTGCCGGACCGTTCCCGGCTGCGTATCGGAATGAAGGTCTCGGTCCGGGGACAGCTGGAACGGATGGGCAGAGCCACGAATCCGGGACAGTTTGATTACGGAAGGTACTATCACGCGCTGGGAATTGAGGGACGGGTATTTTCCGATGATGTAGAGGCCGCAGGCGGGGCCTATTCCCCTTATCTGGACGGAATACTGAGACTGAAGGAATGGGCAGCGGATATGCTGGAAAATGTCTGTGACTCTCATGACCGGGGTTTGTTCCAGGCAGTGGTTCTGGGAGATAAGTCGGCTCTGCCGGATGATGTGTATGAGCTGTATCAAAAGAATGGGATCGCTCATCTGCTGGCAGTCAGCGGTCTGCATATATCCTTGATCGGATTGGGACTTTACCGGCTGTTCCGCCGCGTGGGAATGGGATTTGAAGTGTCCGGGGCACTGGCCGGAGCATTCACGGTCAGCTACGGGATCCTGACCGGTTCTTCCGCCAGCGTAATGAGAGCGGTGCTCATGGTGTGCTGCCAGCTCCTGGCCGATAAGCTGGGAAGGACATATGATCTTCTGTCGGCCATGGCAGCGGCGGCCATTCTCCTTTTGATTCAATCCCCGTCCATTTTGTTTCAGGCCGGATTTCAGCTGTCCTTCGGCGCTGTGCTGGCTGTAGGCGCCGTGCTGCCGGTCATGAAGCAGGGGCTGGGGAAAATCCAAAGCGCCGCGGTTCAATCGGCCGCTGCAGGTCTGGCGATTCAGGTGGTGACGTTTCCCATTATCGCGTATCACTTCTGCGAATATCCAGTCTACGGTTTTTTCCTGAATCTGCTGGTAATCCCGCTGATGGGGTATGTGCTTCTGTCCGGGATCGGAGGTATCCTTCTGGGGGCGGTGTGGCTTCCGTTTGGGCGGCTGGCCGCGGGGAGCGGTCACTGGATACTGGCATTTTATGAATGGCTGTGCCGCAGGGCTGAAAGGCTGCCGGGAGCGATTCAGATCATAGGGAGGCCGTGGTTAGGGCAGATATGCGCTTACGCGCTGCTGTGGCTGGGAATCCTCTGCCTGGCCGGACGGAACAGAAAAACCGCGGAAAAGGAAGAGCCGGGCGAAGCCGGGCAAGAGAAAATGCAGAAGACGGATCCGGCGGTTTACTATGCCGCGATCATGGCCGCGGCTGGCACTCTGGCAGGCTTTCTGCTTCTGATGCCCATTCCGGTCTCCGGTTTGCGGGCGACATTTCTGGATGTGGGGCAGGGCGACGGAATCTGCCTGGAGGCAAAGGATGTGGTGATTCTGGCAGACGGCGGCAGTACCAGCAATAAGAATCTGGGAGAGGAGATTTTGGAACCTTTCCTGAAATACAGCGGCATCTCCCGGGTGGATTATGCCGTCATAAGCCACGGGGATGAGGATCATATATCAGGCGTCAGGTATCTGCTGGAATCTGACTGCGGCATTGCCATAGATACGCTGGTTTTGCCGCGGCTCGGCAGGGGGGATAAGAAGTATGAGGAGCTGGTCCGTTCAGCGGAGCGGGCCGGGACTGAGATCGTCTGGATGAAGGCGGGAGATGAGATTCAGGGAAATCTGAACCTGCGCTGTCTTTATGCCGGGGATGAGGATTATAGGGAAGATACCAATGACCATTCGCTGCTTTTGGAAGCTTCCTATGGAGATGTCAGACTGCTTCTGACAGGAGACATAAGCGGTGAAGGAGAAGGCCGGTGGCTGGAGCAGGTGGAGGAGGGCCGTGGGAATGGGCGGAGAGAACAGAACTCTTCCGGGGCGCTGGCCCCGTCCGGACAGATCCAGGTTCTGAAGGTCGCCCATCACGGCTCCGATTATTCTACTACGGAAACATTTCTGGAATATATAGATCCGGACTGGGCGGTGATTTCCTGCGGCGCGGATAACACTTACGGACATCCGGGAAAGGAGACGATGGAGCGTCTGAAGGAACGGGGCATCAGGTGCTTTCTGACCATGGAGGAAGGTGCCGTTATCATAACCACAGATGGGAGGCAGATTCGGGCAGGGACGGCAGGTACGGATGAATAAAATCAAGTGGAAACAGGGCGGGATTTGTGATATGCTAGGATATGTTCCGAGACAGGAAAGCTTTAAGATGGAAGGAGCGTGAGTACCGTATGGACATGCGGGATAAGAAAATAGCGGTAATCGGCGTGGGAGGCGTAGGAGGTTATCTGGCAGGCATGCTGCTTCAGGCGTTTCCCCATGTAACGCTGGCAGCCAGGGGAGAACGCGGCAGATCCATAGAGGAACATGGACTGGTTCTTCACAGTGAGTATAAGGGCGAGAAGGTGGGCAGGCCGGAGAAAGTGGTTTCCTCGGCGGAATTTCTGGAGCCTCAGGACTATATATTTGTCTGTGTGAAGAATTATTCGCTGGAGGGAGCCTGCCGCGAGATGGCCGACGCAGTGACGGATGAGACGGTGATCATTCCGGTCATGAACGGCGTGGACGCTGGGGACCGGGTGCGGGAACTTCTGAACCTGAGTGAGGCGGATGCCGGAGGCGTGTGTCACAGGGAGGATGCGGAACCGGATGCCGGAAGCGTGTGTCACAGGGAGGATGTGGAACCAGATGCAGGGGAGGCGCGTCACCAGGCAGATGCCGGGGATATGGGCCTCACGCCGGGGAGGAAGGCGACAGTGGTGGACTCCCTTATCTATATCGTGTCATTTGCCAGGCCGGATTATTCCATCGAGCAGCAGGGGCAGTTCGCTAATCTGCGGATCGGGATTCAGAACGCGGATGAGAGGCAGAAGGAAAAGGTGGAAGAGGTATCCCGGATCCTCACCATGGCGGACATTGACTATAAGGTGGCAGAGGATATCCGCCGCGAGATCTGGAAGAAGTATATCCTGAACTGCGCTTACAATGTGGCGACTGCCTACTATGACAATACCATCGGCCAGCTGCGGACGGACCCGGAGAAAGCGAAGCTGTACGAGCAGCTGATCCGCGAGGCCTGCGAGGTGGCGCGCGCGAAGGGAGTCGGCGTCCCGGAATCACATGTCGATACGGTGATACGCAAGTTTTACAACGATTACGGAGACGATGCCACCAGTTCTCTGCAGAGGGATATCCGCGACGGAAAGCCGTCGGAACTGGAAACCTTCAGCGGATATCTGGTGCGGGAGGCCGGCCGGCTGGGAATCCGGATCCCGGCTTCGGAACGGATGTATGAGGGCCTGAAAGAAAAAACGGGCGGTTAAAGAAATTCCTTGCATTTTGGGAGGTTTTCTTATATACTGATATTTGCTGTGAAAACCCCGGCCGGCGCGGGATAAGCAGACCTGCCGGCAGCAGGATATGAGAACCCGCCGCAAAAAGGGGACAGCTGCAAAAGTAAGGAGGAATTATACATGGTAAGAGCAATCGTAGGCGCCAACTGGGGCGATGAGGGAAAAGGCAAGATCACGGATATGCTTGCCAGGGAGTCCGATATTATCGTCCGGTTCCAGGGCGGCAGCAATGCCGGCCACACCATTATCAATAATTATGGTAAATTTGCCCTTCACCTGCTGCCATCCGGTGTGTTCTATGACCACACCACCAGCATCATCGGCAATGGAGTGGCGCTGAATATTCCTTATCTGATGGATGAGATTCAGTCCCTGGTGGACAGGGGAGTGCCTAAGCCCAGGATCCTGGTGTCCGACCGGGCTCAGATTCTGATGCCTTATCATGTTCTTTTTGATACCTATGAGGAGGCCCGCCTTGCCGGCAAGTCCTTCGGTTCCACCAAATCCGGCATCGCGCCCTTCTATTCGGATAAATACGCCAAAATCGGTTTTCAGGTCAGCGAATTGTTTGACGAGGAGACCCTCGTTGAGAAGGTGGACCGTGTCTGCACCCTGAAGAATATAATGCTGGAGCATCTGTATCATAAGCCGCCAATCGACCCGGCGGAGCTTATGGAGACCCTTCATCAGTACCGTGATATGGTAGCGCCTTATGTGTGCGATGTATCGGCTTATCTCCATGAAGCCCTGAAGGAAGGAAAGACCATCCTTCTGGAAGGCCAGCTGGGTTCCCTGAAGGATCCGGATCACGGCATCTATCCCATGGTGACTTCTTCTTCCACCCTGGCGGCATATGGAGCCATCGGCGCGGGGATTCCGCCCTATGAGATTAAAGATATCATCACGGTAGTGAAGGCCTACTCCAGCGCTGTGGGCGCAGGCGCCTTCGTCAGCGAGATTTTCGGCGGCGAGGCCGATGAGCTGAGACGCAGAGGCGGCGACGGAGGAGAGTTCGGCGCGACTACAGGCCGTCCCAGACGTATGGGCTGGTTTGACGCGGTGGCTACCCGCTACGGCTGCCGGATCCAGGGAGCCACGGAGGTGGCCCTGACGGTCTTGGATGTGCTGGGGTATCTGGATGAACTTCCCGTCTGCGTAGGCTACGAGGTTGACGGAGAGATTATAAAGGATTTTCCGACGACAGTGAAGCTTGAGAAGGCAAAACCGGTTTATGTGAAGCTTCCCGGCTGGAAGTGCGAGATCCGCGGAATCCGCAAGTACGAGGATCTTCCGGAAAACTGCCGCAATTACGTCGAGTTTATCGAGAAGGAAATCGGCGTCCCCATTACCATGGTATCCAATGGACCGGGCAGAGACGAGATCATCTACCGGAATGAATCTGTTGACTGAATTGCGGAAACGAATGACGGGAATAAGAAATATGGAATGGAAGAGGCAGGAAATACCTCCGGCGTGGATATGCCGGAGGTATTTTGAACTATCCCGCGGCAATTGCGTAAAAGTATGGATTTGATTGCGTAAATGTCCGGACAGGTGATTCAGAATCTATGGTATAATGTCAGGTAGGATTAATTTATTGCAGGGAGCGGACAGGCCGCGGAGCGGAAAGGAGCAGTATGGCAGCGGAAAATACCGAAGGAAAAAAAATTGATGACGAGATCAAACAGCTGATGGGACAGGACGAAAATCTTCCGGAAAGTCCGGGTGAGAAGAAAAAGAAACGGCGCGGAAGCCGGCGCGGGCTCATCATAGCCGCAGCCCTGATTGTCGTGGCCGCCGGAGTCTTTTGGGCGATTGGAAGCAGCGGCAGTGACGCCAAGCAGGTGGCGGTGATCAATCCGACACGCAAAGATATTGAGAGTACCCTTACCGTCAGCGGGCCGGTGTCCGGGACGGACAGTGTGGATATCGTGTCCAATGTTCACGCGGAGATTCTGGAGATCGCGGTTTCCGAGGGAGAGCGGGTAACGCAGGGGCAGCTGATCGCGGTTCTCGATGACACCGCTTTGAGGAGAGACCTGGAGATCGCGAAAAACGCCTACGACCTTGCGGTCAGTACCTGCGAGGAGATGGATAAGGAAGCGGAGCTGGGTTACGCGAAGGCGGTGCAGGATGTACGGCTTGCCCAGGAAAACTATGACCGGATGAAGGTTCTGGCCGACGGCGGCAGCGTGTCCCAGGTCGAGCTGGAAACGGCGCAGGCAGCGTTTGACGACGCGGTTCGCGCGCGGGAAGCCTACACGGTACTGGATGGCAGGGCGGTGGCCCCGGAGAGTTACCGCATAAAGGCGGAGACGGAGAAACTGCAGTACGAGAAGGCCCTGAGGCAGATTGACGACACAAAGATTCTTGCCCCCATTGACGGGACGCTGGTGCGCGTCAATACCAAAGTCGGCCGTTTCGCCGACAAGTCGGAGGACGACACCCCGCTTTTTGAGATCATGAATCTGGATACCCTTGAGATGAAGGTGCAGATCAGCGAATACTCCATCGGAAAGGTTTCCGTGGGGCAGGAGGCGGAAATCTCCGCTGACATTTTAAATGGCGACAAGCTGCGGGGAGAGATCGTCTCCATCTCACCGACAGGTGAGGAAAAGGACGGCAGTTCCACGGAGCGGGTCGTTCCTATCACGATCCGCATTATGGACACCGATACGAAATTGATCGCAGGGATCACGGCCCGGGCCAGGATCATTCTGGATACGGCGGAAAATGTGCTGACGGTGCCGGCTTCCTCAATGCTGCAGATTGGAGACAAGATATACATACAGACCATCCGGGACGGCGCGCTCCATCAGATTCCGATTACCATCGGCGTGGAAGATGATGTGAATGTGGAGGTGATTCCGGAGGAGGGCGAGACCATCGACGAGAATACGCAGGTGCTGGAAGTTCCTTCCGTGGATTATACCGAGGGTATGGCGGTATCTGCCGCCCGAAAGTAAGGGGGCACGCTATGCCGGAGAAGACTGCATTTTCTGAAAATGAGAAAAAAAACGGGGGGAAGGCAGGGGATGAACTGATCCGCCTGGTGGACCTCGCGAAGATTTACGACACTGGGGCGATCAAGGTCCTGGGTTTAAACCGGATCAATCTGACCATCCGCCGCGGCGAGTTTGTGGCCATCATGGGTCATTCCGGTTCCGGAAAATCCACGCTCATGAACATACTGGGATGCCTTGACCGGCCTACGCTGGGCCATTATTATCTTGATGGCATTGACGTGGCGGATCTCACGCCCAACGAGCTTTCGGCCATCCGCAACCGCAAGATCGGATTCGTGTTCCAGTCCTTTAATCTGATTGCCCGCACAACGGCCCTGAAAAATGTGGAGCTGCCCATGACTTACGCGCGGATCCCGGCCGGGAAACGGACAAAGAGGGCGAAGGAGCTTCTGGAATGCGTGGGGCTTGGGGCCCGCTTATCCCATATGCCCAATGAGATGTCCGGCGGCCAGAGGCAGCGGGTGGCCATCGCCCGGGCCCTGGCTAATGACCCGCCGCTGATCTTAGCTGATGAGCCTACGGGAAATCTGGATACAGCCGCTTCCATCGAGATCATGGAGATGTTCTCAGAGCTGCACGAAGCCGGAGCGACGGTTGTCGTCGTCACCCACGAGGATAATATCGCCGCTTACACCGACCGCATCCTTCGATTTTCTGACGGCTGCATGATCAGCGACGAAAAGAACTTAAATCCCACAAAGCGCGGCGGGAAGCAGCACCTCAGCGGTCTGTACGGAAGCCTTTACAGAAGAGAGGAGGCCGGGGATGCTGATTGAAAACATAAGGATGGCCCTTCAGGCCATCCGGGCCAACCGGATGAGATCTCTTTTAACCATGCTGGGAATCATCATCGGTATCGGATCGGTGATCATCATCGTCGCCATCGGCGACAGCATGCGCCTGATCATTGAAGACGCCTTTGTGGCAAACGGCGCTACCAAGGTCAGCGTGCGGATTGATGAAGATAAGGTGAAGGACGTAAGAGAAAGCGACTATTTTACGATGGACGAACTGGCTCAGATCCGCAGCCAGTTTGAGGACGAGATCGCTTATATTGATTCTGCCCCGGACGTGAGAAGCAGGGTGACCGCGGGCCATTCCAAAATGACCTTCGATTTTTCGGGAGTTGATTATAATTTTCCTGAAGTGGTGCCCATTGTCATGAAAAGCGGGCGGTTTCTCACGGAGGAAGATGTCCTGGGCCGCAGCAATAATGTAGTGCTGGACGCGGACAGCGCGAAAAAACTGTTTGGAACCGAAAATGCTGTCGGGAGGACGTTCCGCACTACCATCGGCGGATATACGGACGAGTATACGATCGTCGGCGTCTGTGAGGAGGAAACAAACCTGTTTCGCAGGCTTGTGTTTTCCATGGGCCGGGATGAGGGAGCCTGTTACATTCCCTGGTCGATCTTAACCTATCCCAACGATCACTTCCTGCTCTGCCGCGTGTACGCGGAAAAAGATGTGAATATGGAAGATTTTACAAAGCGGCTTACCGCCTATATCGCCAGGATCAAGAGCCGGGAACCGGAGGATTTTTACATCAACTCGTCGATTGAGAACAGCAACATGCTGAGCGGATATATGGCGGCGTTTTCGGCGGCCATCGGCTGCATCGCGGCCATTTCCCTGCTGGTGGGCGGCATCGGAATCATGAACATTATGATGGTGTCGGTTACGGAGCGGACCCGGGAGATTGGGATCCGCAAAGCGCTGGGAGCGCGCACGGAGGACATTCTTCTCCAGTTTTTGACGGAATCCGCGATCCTGTCCGCCTTCGGCGGCCTCGTCGGCGTGCTGTTCGCGTCCGGGCTCCTCTATGCCGCCGGAGCCCTGCTTCAGCAGAAAGTGGTCATCCGTCCCATCGTAGTGATCGTCGCCATATCCTTCGCGGCGGCGGTGGGCGCGTTTTTCGGGCTGTATCCGGCCAGGAAGGCGGCCATGGAAGAACCAATCGAGGCGCTGCGGTATGAGTAGACTGACGTGCAGAAAAGACGGCTGGCGGAAAAGAAAGGGAAACGACGGGAGAAGCCTGCGCAGAAGGGAGGAAGCCGGGGATGCTGATTGAAAATATAAGGATGGCCTTTCAGGCCATCAAGGCCAATCGAATGAGGTCCTTCTTAACCATGCTGGGAATCATCATCGGCATCGGTTCGGTGATCATCATCGTTTCCATTGGCGACACCATGCGTCTGGTTATTGAAGACGCTTATAATTTCTACGGCATAACCCAGGTCTATGTAGAGATTGACGAGGATAAGGTTACTGATATAAGAGACAGCGATTATTATACCCTTGACGAACTGGATCAGATCCGCAGCCGGTTTGATGATGAGATTGCCCACATGTCCCCCGATATCTCGGCAAAAAGCGAAGTGATTGCGGGACGCGCCAGTCTGAACGTAAACTTTACGGGCGTCGATTATAATTATCCGGATGTAGTGAAGGTTGTCATAAAGCAGGGACGGTTCCTCAATGAGGAGGATGTTCTCGGCCGCAGGAAGAACGCGGTTCTTGACGAGGAGGGCGCGAAGAAACTGTTCGGAACGGAAAACGCGGTGGGAAGGACGTTCCGCACCACCATCCGCGGATATACGGACGTATATACGGTGGTCGGCGTTTACGCCAGAGAAACCAACTGGCTTTATGCGCTGGCGGAAGGGATTACCAAGGATGAGGGCTACGCTTACATTCCCTGGTCCCTCTTGACCTATCCCAATGACAGGGTCATGTCCTGTTATCTGCACGCCAAGGAAGGCGTTGATATGCAGGACTTCACAAAACGGCTCGTTGCTTATATCGCCCGGACCAAGAACCGCCAGCCGGAAGATTTTTACGTTTTTCTGGCGGACGAAGAGAGTAAGGAGTTGGATGGGATCATGGCGGCGTTTTCCGCGGCTATGGGCTGCATCGCGGCCATCTCCCTTCTGGTGGGCGGAATCGGCATCATGAATATCATGATGGTGTCGGTGACGGAGCGGACACGGGAGATCGGAGTCCGCAAAGCCCTGGGAGCGCGCACCGGGGATATCCTTCTGCAGTTCCTTATTGAATCTGCCATCCTGTCCGCCTTTGGCGGCACCATCGGCGTATTGTTTGCTTCCGGGATTCTCCGGGCGGCAGGAATCCTGATTCATCAGCAGGTGGTGATCCGGCCTGCCGCGGTGATCCTGTCGGTATCCTTCGCGGCGGCGGTGGGAGCGTTCTTCGGAATGTATCCGGCTTTGAAGGCGGCCAGGGAGGATCCCATCGAGGCGCTCCGATATGAGTAATGGGGCTGCCTGCCGCCTGCCTGTCCCCGCGGCCTTCTTCCGCGGTTTACTGCCGGTCTTCTTCCGTGGTTTACTGCCGGTCTTCTTCCGCGGTTTACTTCTGGTCTTCTTCCGCGGCTTGCCGGCTGTCTTCTTCCGCGGCCTGCTGCTGGTCGTTTAAGGTCTGCTTCGTGATGATGAGAAAACCGTAGATCACGGCAGGCACCACGATGGTGCAGAAGAGGGAAGCCATGAGGCAGCTTCGGGCAAAGGGAGTTCCGATGAGGGAGCAGATAATGGTGAGGGCGTAAAGCCCGGCGATGATGGCCAGGCCGATGATGGCCAGAATCCGCCGGAGAGGCATTTTTTTCATAAAAGATACTTCCTTTCCTTGTAAAACACGGGGAGAAACCATATGCCGCGGAAACGGAATTAAGCGGCGGATTTCCGTGCGGGCAGAGCGCCAGTGATGCTCTGTTTGTATTACGTCAGTATGCAAGTAAAGCGCCGGTGACGCTCTACTCGGACTCTGCCAGTTCTTCCCATTTTTCATAGAGAATCTCCAGTTTTTCTCTGATGGATTCTTTCCTGCTGTGGATCTCCAGAAGTTTCTGAGGATCGGTGGCAGTCTCCGGGTCGGTCAGCTGTTGGTCCAGTTGGCTGTCTTCGGCTTCCAGAGCGGCAATCTCGTCCTCGGTTTTCTTTAAGTCATTCTGACGTTTCCGCTGCCGGGCCTGCTCTTCCTTGCGGGCCTGCCAGTCCTGTCTGCCTGCCGGGGAAGCGGCGGCCGCGCCGGCCGGATGACCCGCCGGTACAGTGGAAGCGTCTCGGAGGTTTCCGGTTCCCACCGCGGCAGCCAGACTTCCCCTCGGCGCGCCGGAGACGGCGGGAGACGGTCTGCCGTTTTCGCCGGCGCCCAGATAGGCCTGGTTCACCGCGTCCCGTTTCTCCAGGTAGTAGTCATAATTTCCAATATAGTTTAAGAAAGTCCGGCCTGTCAGCTCCAGAATCCTGGTGGCGGTCCGGTTGATGAAATAGCGGTCATGGGATACGTACAGGATCGTGCCGGTATAACTGCTCAGGGCGTCCTCCAGAATTTCCTTGGAGGTGATGTCCAGATGGTTGGTAGGCTCGTCCAGAATCAGAAAATTGGCGTCGGCAAGCATCAGCTTGGCCAGGGAGACCCGGCCCCGTTCGCCGCCGCTCAGATCCTGAATCCGTTTGAACACATCGTCGCCGGTGAAAAGGAAAGCAGCCAGGACGCTGCGGATCCTGGTATTGTTTAGAGAAGGATAGGTGTCCTGAAGCTCGTCGAAAAGCGTCTTCTCCATATGGAGTACCTGGTAATCCTGGTCGTAGTAGGCGATCTTTACCCGGGCGCCCAGGGTTATCTCGCCGGAGTCGGCGGGGATCACCTGGTTGATGATCTTTAAGAGAGTCGTCTTGCCGGTTCCGTTGTCGCCGATAATAGCCACCCGTTCGCCCCGCTTGATATCGATGTCTACGTGGGAGAACAGATGATTGGAGTCGAAGGATTTGCTCAGATTTCGGATGTCCAGCACATCTTCTCCGCTGACCGTGTCCGGTTCCAGGCGGATGCGCATGTCGTCCCGGATCTGTGCGGGCTTGTCCAGAACTTCAATTTTAGACAGCATTTTTTCGCGGCTCTCGGCCCGCTTAATGGATTTTTCCCGGTTGAAAGAGCGAAGCTTGGCAATCACTTCCTCCTGGTGTCTGATTTCCTGCTGCTGGTTTAAGTAGGCCTTCAGCTGCGCCTCCCGCAGCATGGCCTTCTTCTGGCTGTAAGCGGAATAATTGCCCTGGAACACCATGCTCTTTCCGCCGTCCAGCTCAATGATCTTGGCAGCGATCTTGTCCAGGAAATACCGGTCGTGGGCCACGATGATGACGGCCCCTTTGTAATTCAGGAGATAATTTTCCAGCCACGCGATGCTTTGCATATCCAGGTGGTTGGTAGGCTCGTCCAGGAGGATCAGGTCCGGTTTGGACAGCAGAAGCTTGCCCAGGGATACCCGGGTCTTCTGGCCGCCGGAGAGAGTGGAAATTTCCTGAGAAAAATCCTCTTCTTCAAATCCAAGTCCCTTCAGAACGCCAACAATCTCGCTGCGATAGCTGTAACCTTCTGCCAGTTCAAATTCATGGGTTAAGCGGGTATAGGTTTCAAGCATGGCATCCAGCTGCGGGCCGGTGACATGCTTCATCTCAATCTCCAGCCGGCGGATGCGTTCCTCCATGTCGATGACAGGCCGCTTTACCTCCAGCAGCTCTTCATAGATGGTGCTGTGGCTGGTGAGATCCTGCTGCTGGGCCAGGTAACCCAGAGTCTTCCCTCTGGACAGGACGGCTATGCCGTCGTCTGCCGCCAGTTCTCCCACGATAATTTTTAAGAGGGTGGACTTGCCGGCGCCATTGATGCCGACCACCGCTGCCTTCTCGTAATCTTCTATGTGAAAGGAAACATCGTTCAGAACCACATCCGTTCCGAATGCCTTGCTGATGTGGCTGCAGGATAAAATCATGAAAACCTCCTTGTGTGTCAAGTGGGCGGGCGTTCCGGTGCCAGAACGCTGTGCATATCTTCCGGTCTCCGCAGTATGCGAAGTCAGGGAAAGAGTTCCGTTAACCGGGCGCTGTGCGTATCTTCCGGTCTCCGCATACTGCGGAGGCCGGAAGCTTCGGGCGTTCCGCCCTATATGCCTGTCTGCCGGCTGCCGCTTACGCAAGCAAGCTTGCACGCGGCAGTCGGCAGACAGGCATGCACAGCTGAATGGTTACAGTATAATATGATTTTGGGAAACTTGCAATCTGTGAAATAAAAAAGGTCGGATTCCTGTATTGAAAAGGCAGGAGAATCTGTGCTAGAATTACAGCCATACAGAAGAGTAAAATAATGATTTGAGTATTGATTATGTTGCTGTATCGGGAGTTTAAATTATGAATCACGATCTGACCCGGGGCCCGATCATGGGCTCCATGCTGCGGTTCGCGGTTCCCATGATTCTGGGGAACCTGCTGCAGCAGTGCTATAATGTCGCGGATACATTGATTGTGGGACGTTTTCTGGGCCCCAACGCTCTGGCGGCGGTGGGGTCTTCCTTTACGCTGATGACATTTCTCACATCGATTCTGATCGGACTCTGTATGGGCAGCGGCACCGTGTTCTCCATCCGGTTCGGAGAGGGAGACGAGGACGGCCTGAAGGAAGGAATGTGGGCGTCCTTTGTGCTGATCGCGGGACTGGCTGTTTTATTTCGCGTTTCTTCTGCGGGCGGTAGGCAACTCCGTGGTGCCCTTGTATTTTCTGGCAGGCTCGGCAGTGCTGAATATTCTGCTGGATCTGTGGTTTGTGATCGGACTGAACATGGGAGTGGCCGGCGCGGCCCGGGCCACCGTCCTGTCCCAGTATGTGTCGGGAATCGGAATTGCCGTCTGCGCCTGGCTGTGCTTTCCGCGGCTGAGGCTGAGCCGAAGGCACTGCCGCCTTCGCCTGGCCTGTATCCGGCAGATCGGAGGTTTTTCTGTCATGACCTGCCTGCAGCAGTCGGTGATGAATCTGGGAATCCTGATGGTCCAGGGACTGGTCAACAGCTTTGGTCCCGTGATCATGGCGGCCTTTGCCGCCGCGGTGAAGATCGATTCCTTCGCATTGAGGGAGCCTTTTACTGCGGAATCGGCTGCCTGTTTCTTCTGTACGGCCTGTACCGCGCTCTGGGAAAGCCGGAAATGTCTCTGATTCTTACCATAATCTCCCTGGGAACCAGAGTGGTTCTCGCATATCTTCTGTCTGCGGTTCCTGCCATTGGTGTGGTAGGAATCTGGTGGGCGGTGCCCATCGGCTGGTTCCTGGCAGACACCTTCGGTATAGTCTATTATCTGCGTTCTTATTGAGAATTATTTTCAATAAAACCGTCTGAAATCCCTTGACATTTCCACTGGGTTAGCGTATGATAACTAAGAAAATGATAATCAATCTCAAATGAGAAAGGATGGTAAGTATGCCCTTAGCAATGGTGATGGAAGGCGAGACGAGAACGATCTGTGAATTCAAGGGAACGGAGGAGATGAAGCGTCATCTTCAGGATCTTGGGTTTACCAGAGGGGAGAAGGTCCGTGTTATGGGCGAGAATCCCAGCGGAATGATTCTCATGGTCAAAGGCGTGAAGCTGGCTCTGAACCGGGGGCTTGCCAACCGGATTATCGTGGAGGACTGAAAGGAGAACGCGATATGACACTGAGGGAAATGAAACCTGGGCAGCAGGGGAAGGTGACATCCATAGGTTCAGCCGGAACCATGAAGCGGCGGATCATGGATATGGGCGTAACCCCTGGCGTAGAAATCAAGGTTATAAAGGTTGCACCTCTGGGAGACCCCATTGAAGTCAATGTGCGGGGCTATGAGCTGAGTCTGAGAAAAGACGAAGCGGCACAGATTCAGGTGCAGCAGTGACGGGCGCAGGCGGCGTGGGGAGGCATGGGAGGCGCCGCCGCGGTCCGGATGGATCCGGTGAAGGGCCGGTTCCCGAAAAAGGGAAGGCGGAAAAGCCTGCCCATTTTTTAAGGAATGCGGTTAGCATTATCTAACCAGACAGCGTTGACAAAGAGAGGAAAGAAACATGAGTATAATCATTGCCCTTGCGGGCAACCCAAACTGTGGCAAGACCACATTATTTAACGAGATCACAGGCGCCAGGCAGCATGTGGGCAACTGGCCCGGCGTTACCGTCGAGAGGAAGGACGGCGTCTATAAAAAAGATAAGAATGTGACCATTCTGGACCTTCCGGGAACCTACTCCCTGTCGCCTTACTCCGCTGAGGAGATCATCGCCAGGGACTGCATCGTGAAGGAGCGGCCGGACGCGGTCATCAATATTGTGGACGGCACCAGCATTGAGCGGAACCTGTATCTGACGCTGCAGGTGATCGAGACACGTATTCCCACGGTGGTGGCCATGAACATGATGGACGAGGTGGAGAGCCGGGGAGACAAAATCGACTGCGGAAAGCTTGCGAAGATTCTGGGAGTGCCGGTGGTTCCCATCGTGGCCAGAAGCGGCAAAGGCCTGGATGAACTGATGAAGGCCGCCGTTTCCGTGGCGAATGCAAAGCAGAAGCCCAACCGGCTGGAGGTGTTTGACAAAAACCTGACCGACGCCATCCATGGGGTGGCCGACATCCTGGGCGATGCGGAAGATGAAGAGAACCAGTGGAAGGCCATCAAGCTGGTAGAGAATGACGAGATCATCGGAAAGACGGTTCCGGCAGATAAGAAGGCGGCGGTGGACGCCCTGGTTCAGGCAGCTAACAAAAACGCCGGCGGCGACGCGGAAGCGCAGATTGCCGATTACCGTTATCAGTACATATCGAAACTGGTGAAGGAATGTGTGAGGAAAAGCCTGAAAGGAAGCCGGGAAACCACTTCCGACAAGCTGGATAAGATCCTGACCAACCGGATTCTGGCGCTGCCGATCTTTGCGGTGATCATGTATATCCTCTTCGCCTGTACTTTCAGTGAGAATTTCCTGTTCATACCGGGACTTCCCAGCCCGGGCCAGTGGCTGGCCGGCGTTGTGGAGACCGTCTGGGGAATTTTCCAGGAGGCTGTGGTGGGCCTGGCAGAGGGTATCGGAGCTTCCGAGTGGGCCGTAGGCCTGGTCAGCAGCTGCCTGGACGGTATCGGAGCCGTGGCCGGATTCCTGCCTCTGGTACTGGTGCTGTTCCTGCTTATGTCTTTCCTTGAGGACAGCGGCTACATGGCCCGTGTGGCCTTCGTCATGGACCGGATTTTCCGTCATTTCGGACTGAGCGGCCGTTCCTTTATTCCCATGCTCATGGGCTTCGGCTGTTCCGTGCCGGCTCTGATGGCTTCCAGAACTTTGGAGAGCGACAAGGACCGCAAGATTACCATGATGATCACGCCTTTCATGTCCTGCGGCGCCAAGCTGCCCATCTATCTGATGTTTGCCACGACATTGTTCGTGGACAGCAATCAGACCCTGGTGGTGTTTTCCATCTACATGCTGGGCATTGTGGTGGCCATTATCGGCGCCCTGCTGTTAAATAAATTCGCTTTCGCGGCGGAGACCTCCAATTTCATTATGGAGCTGCCTCAGTACCGCATCCCGACTCTCAGAAGCGTGCTGATTCACGCCTGGGAGAAGGTAAAAGGTTTTGCCATCAAGGCAGGAACCGTAATTTTTGCCTCCACTGTGCTTATCTGGTTCCTTTCCAGCTTCAACCTCAGCGGTATGTGCGATATGGAAGAAAGCTTCCTGGCTTCCTTCGGCAACGCCATCAAGTGGATCTTCGCGCCTCTGGGCTGGGCTGACTGGAGAGCCAGCGTAGGCGTGGTTACCGGATGGATCGCCAAGGAAAACATCGTGGCCACCTTCGGACAGCTGTTCGGCGGCGTCAGCGACGAGGCGGTGGAAGCCATTATGGCCGGCGAAGAAGCCCTTCCCGCCATCAGCGAAGTGTTTACCAAGGTGAGCGCTTACTCCTACATGGCCTTTAACCTGCTGTGCATGCCCTGCTTCGCGGCGGTGGGCGCCATCAAGAGAGAGATGGGTTCCTGGAAATGGACCCTGCGGGCCATTGCTTTCCAGATGTGTACCGCCTATGTGGTGGCCCTGATCATCAACCTGGTGGGCAATCTGATCTTCTGATGACAAAGGGCGGAAGAGGAGGAAGAATATGTCAGTTCATGATAAGAGAGAGGCGATCATCGCGCGGCTTCGGGAAAACGGCTGCCGGATCACCAGTCAGAGAAAGGTGCTGATCGATATTATTTTGCAGGATGAATGTTCCAGCTGTAAGGAAATCTATTATAAGGCGGTAAAGAAGGACTCTTCCATCGGCCTGGCCACAGTCTACCGGATGGTGAAGACCCTGGAGGACGCCGGTTTCATTCATCGGCAGAATATGTATCGGATCGACATGAACGAGGCCATTGCCTGAAGGTTACCCGCCGAAGCCGATGGGAAAACGGAAGAAAAACCTTCGGAATAATGCTCTCAGGCGGGGTGGCGCGGGCAGAAAATGTTTCAGGAAAAATCATAGGGATACGGGGCTGCTGCAGAAATACTCACTATTGCATTCTGCGGCAGCCCTTTTGTCTGCGTTTTCAGTCTGCATTTTTCGGTTAAAAACATTTGTACTTGTCCCGTATATGCGATATAATTTAAATAAAAGCGATGGGCGGGAGGTGTGCGTGATGTTGAATAAAATTGGCAGGGAAATTCCTGACGAGATTCTGAAGGCTTACGGAAAGGAAGGTTTTCAGGGTTCGTCTTACCGGAACGGCGCCAGCTACCGGAAAGCGGCCCCGACTGTGAGGGGAGTCGCGGATCCGCAGGAAAGCAAGATGGTATCCTCTATCCGGGAGGCCATGGAGAAATGCGGCGCCAGAGACGGCATGGTATTCAGTTTCCATCACCATTTTCGGGATGGGGATTACATCGTCAATATGGTCATGAAAGAGGCGGCGGAAATGGGGCTTCGGGATATCACCATCTGCGCCAGCTCTCTGGGGGCGGCTCATGACCCGGTGGCGGAATACATCGAGCAGGGAATCGTGACGGAGATTCAGTCCTCCGGAGTGAGAGGGAAGATCGGGGAGGCTATTTCCAGAGGAAAGCTGAAGCGTCCGGCTATTATCCGTTCCCACGGCGGCAGGGTCCGCGCCATTGAGGAGGGGGACGTCCATATCGATATCGCGTTTGTCGGCGCGCCTACCTGCGATGAGTACGGCAACGCCAGGGCTCTGGGAGGCAAAAGCGACTGCGGCGTCCTGTCCTACTCCATGGTGGATGCCCGGTATGCGGACCATGTGGTGGTGATCACCGATTGCCTGGTGCCCTACCCCAACTGTCCTGCCAGCATTTCCCAGGTAGACGTGGACTATGTATGTGTGGCGGACCAGATCGGCAATCCCAATAAGATCGTCAGCAACGTGGTCCGCATGACCAAGGACGTGCGGGAACTGATGATGGCCCGCTACTGTACCCAGCTGATGGCGGAATCTCCCTATTTTAAGGATGGATTTTCGTTTCAGACGGGAGCGGCGGGAGCTACGCTGGCAGTGAATTCCATGCTGAGGCCTATCCTGCAGGAGCAGGGGATCAAGATGGGATTTGCCATCGGCGGCATCACCAAGCCCATGTGCGACCTGCTGGACGAGGGGCTGGTGCGGAAGATCGTGGATGCCCAGGCCTTCGACCTGGGAGCCATTGAATCTTTGAGAACAAATCCCAATCATTTTGAGATATCCACTTCCGAGTATGCCAATCCCATGAACAAGGGCGCCTATGTCAATAAGCTGGATTTCGTGCTTCTGGGAGCCCTGGAGGTGGACGTGGATTTTAACGTCAATGTAGTGACCGGCTCCGACGGCATCGTCCGGGGAGCGCCGGGCGGCCATCCGGACACAGCGGCGGGAGCCAAATGCGCCATCATCATCGCGCCTCTGATCCGGGGGCGGATTCCTACCATCTGCGACCGGGTGGTGACGGCGGTGACGCCGGGGGAGTGTGTTGATGTGGTCATCACCGATTACGGCATCGCCATTAATCCCAGACGGAAGGATCTTCTGGAGGTGTATAAAGACTCGAAACTGCCTTTCCGGACCATAGAGGAGCTGCGGGATATGGCCTACGCCATCACCGGAAAGCCGGAGGAGATTCCGTTTAAGGACCGGGTGGTGGCTCTGGTGGAGAGCCGGGACGGAACGATCATGGATGTGATCCGTGAGATTGACGAGTGAGACGGACAGTAGGGGTGAAAACAGCAGATAAGAGGGAACTGCGAAGGGAAGCTTTGCGCGGAAGCAGCGGTGCGGACGCGAAATGACGGGGGTGAATGAGAATGTATGAGTCCGGTGAAAATTATCTGGAGACGATCTTGATTCTGAAGGAGAAGCAGGGGGCGGTCCGCTCCATCGACATTGCCAGGAAGCTGAATTTCAGCAAGCCCAGCGTCAGCCGGGCGGTAGGCATCCTGAGGGAGGACGGTTATCTGACTATGGAGCCTACGGGGGAGCTGGAACTGACAGAGAAGGGCATGGAGAAGGCAGGAGCCATCTATGAGCGTCATAAGATTTTGACGGAGTTTCTTCAGAAGGTGGCCGGCGTGACGCCGGAGACCGCGGAGGAGGACGCCTGCCGTATGGAACATATCATCAGTGACGAGACTTTTCAGGGAATCAAGAGATTTATGGGGAAATGAATTCAGCTTGCGAAGGAGGGATTTGAATGAATCTGTCGGATAGTGGGATGCGATTGCTTAAAAAGGGACAAAAAGGATTTTTCTATGCGGTGTTCAGCCGCGTAGGGATCATGATGGCGCTTCTGGTGCTGCAGGTGTTCTTTCTGTTCAGTGTCTTTCACTGGTTCGCCGGTTTTGTGCCTCATATCCTGGGCAGCACCATCGTGTTCACGGTTTTCATGGTGCTGTATCTGATCAACAGCAGGACCGATCCCACGGCGAAGATCACCTGGCTGATCGTGATCATGCTGATGCCGGTGTTCGGGGCGCTGCTTTACTGGTACACCCAGAGCGAGACGGGACACCGGGCGGTCCGGAAGAGGCTGGAGCAGCTGATGGCCGAGACCGGCAGCCGTCTGCCTCAGGATCCGGAGACGGAAGAAGCCCTTGAGAAGGCCAACCCGGATGAGGTCTCCCTGGCCCGCTATATCCGCCGCAGCGGCTGCTTCCCGGTGTTTTCTCATACGGATGTGACGTATTTTCCTCTGGGAGAGGCCAAATTCGAGGAGATGCTTAAGCAGCTTCAGACCGCGGAGAAATACATTTTCATGGAGTATTTCATTGTGGAAGAGGGGCTTATGTGGGGCAGGATCCTGGAAATCCTGGCTCAGAAGGTCCAGGAGGGCGTGGACGTAAAGGTAATGTATGACGGCACCTGCGAATTTTCCACCCTGCCCTACAATTATCCTGAGAAAATGAGAAAACTGGGCATTCAGTGCAAGATGTTCGCGCCGGTTACTCCATTCCTCTCCACTCATTATAATTACAGGGATCATCGGAAGATTCTGGTCATCGACGGGCACACGGCATTTACCGGAGGCGTGAATCTGGCGGACGAGTACATCAATCATGTGGAACGCTTCGGCCACTGGAAGGATACGGCGGTAATGCTGAAGGGGCCGGCGGCTCAAAGCTTTGCCCTGATGTTTCTGCAGATGTGGAATATCACGGAGCGGGAGCCGGAATTTGACCGGTATCTGGACATTTCCGCGTGTGATAAAACGAAACCTTCCGGCGGGGATTTCTCTTCCGGTTTTGTGATTCCTTACGGCGACTGCCCCCTGGACCGGGATAAGGTCGGCGAGCGGGTCTACATGGATATTCTGAACCGGGCGAGAAGCTATGTTCATATCATGTCCCCCTATCTGATTCTGGACGGGGAGATGGAGACGGCGCTGAAATTCGCGGCGGAAAAGGGGATCGACGTGAAGCTGATGCTTCCGGGAATTCCGGACAAACCCATGCCCTACGCCCTGGCCAAGAGCCATTACAGGTCTCTGCTGGAATCCGGCGTGAAGATTTATGAATATACGCCGGGCTTTGTCCACGCCAAGGTGTTTGTCAGCGACGACTGCCGTGCCGTGGTGGGCACCATCAATCTGGATTACCGGAGCCTTTATCATCATTTCGAGTGCGCGGCCTATCTGTACAGGACGGCCTGCATACCGGATATCGCCGAGGACTTTGAGGCGACTCTCGGCAAATGCCGCCAGGTAACCATGGATACGGTGCGGAACGAGAAATGGAATGTGAAGCTGACAGGGTTTGTGATGAAGGCCATCGCGCCCCTTCTGTAGAACAGAGAAGTACTGCCGCTCCGGAGAATGTCGTGAAAATGAGTGAAGTGAAAATGTGTTTTTTGAGAGAGGCATGCCGTCTTGACTTTGGGCGGAATTTGTGACAGAATAGTATTGAATTTTATAGAAAAGAAGGTTGATTGCAATGACAAAGATTGACATCGTCTCCGGATTCCTGGGAGCCGGAAAAACCACATTTATCAAGAAGCTGCTGGAGGAGGCTATCGCCGGCGAGCAGGTGGTGCTGATTGAGAATGAGTTCGGCCAGATCGGTATCGACGGAGGTTTTTTAAAGGATGCCGGCATCGAGATCCGGGAGATGAATTCCGGCTGTATCTGCTGTTCCCTGGTAGGAGATTTCGGAAAATCCCTTGAGGAAGTGCTGACCAGGTACCAGCCGGACCGGGTTATCATCGAGCCATCCGGCGTAGGCAAGCTGTCTGACGTGATGAAAGCGGTGATCGATGTGGCCGCCGAGACGGAAGTGACGCTCAACAGCGCCGTCACCATCGTGGACGCTTCCAAATGCAGAATGTATATGAAGAACTTCGGCGAATTCTTCAATAATCAGATCGAGAATGCGGGAACCATCGTTCTCAGCCGTACGGATATCCTGGATGCCGGGAAGGTGCAGCAGGCGGTGGAACTAATCCGCCAGCATAATCAGGCGGCTGCCATTGTGACCACGCCCTGCGCCCAGCTGACCGGAGCACAGCTGCTGGAGATCATCGAGAAGCCGGACACCATGGCGGAGGATCTGATGAAGGAAGCGCGTGAGCATCACCATCATCACCATGATCATGATGAGGAGTGCGGCCATGACCACGAGCACCATCATCATCACGACCATGATGAGGAGTGCGGCTGCGGCCATGACCACGAGCATCATCATCACCACCACGAGGATGAGGACGAGCATGAGCATCATCACCACGACCATGATGAGGAGTGCGGCTGCGGCCATGACCATGAGCACCACCATCACCACCATCATCATGACGGCGAGTGCGGCTGCGATCATGACCATGACGCGGATGAAGTGTTTGAGAGCTGGGGCCTGGAGAATGTAGGCGCTATGGATAGAGAGGCCCTGGACAAAATTCTGGATGAGCTGGCAGGCGGCAGCGCCTACGGCGATGTGATCCGTGCCAAGGGAATGATTCCCAGCGGGACAGAAGGACAGTGGTACTATTTTGATATTGTGCCTGATGAGATCGAGGTTCGCATCGGGACGCCTGACTACACCGGCAAGGTGTGCGTCATCGGCGCGGAACTGAAAGAGGAAGAGCTGAGCAGGGCATTTGGCAGGAGCTGACGGATATGGGACCAATGATTGACGATAATATTATGCCGCTGTTTGTGATCAACGGCTTTCTGGAGGCGGGCAAGACCCAGTTCCTCCAGTTTACCATGGATCAGGATTATTTCCAGGCTGATGGGCGGACTCTTTTGCTTGTCTGTGAGGAGGGCGATACGGAGTACGATCCGAAACTTCTCAAGAGGACCAGAACGGATCTGGTCGCCATAGACAGTCTGGAGGAACTGACTCCTGCCAAGCTGGAAGAACTGGAAATCCGGTACAATCCGGAGCGGGTTCTTTTAGAGTGGAACGGTATGTGGAATCAGGACGATCTGAAGCTTCCGAAGGACTGGACCGTGTATCAGCAGGTGACTATCATCGACGGTTCCACTTTTGATCTGTATGTGAAGAACATGAAGCCTCTTCTGGGCGCCATGGTCCGCAACTCGGAACTGATCATCTGCAACCGCTGCGATGGTATCGAGGATCTGGAAGGAATGCGCCGGACCCTTCTTGCCATGAATAATCAGGCGGAGATCGTGTTCGAGGGAGAGGATGGAGAGATCACCCAGATTTCGGAGGCCGACCTTCCTTATGATATGTCGGCAGATGTGATTGAGATCGCGCCGAAAGACTACGGAATCTGGTACATCGACTGTATGGACAAGCCGGACCGCTACCGCGGGAAGACGGTGGAGTTTACCGGGATGGTGCTGAAATCCGACAATTTCCCAAAGAACTATTTTGTGCCCGGCCGTATGGCCATGACCTGCTGCGAGGCGGATATGACATTTCTTGGATACGTCTGCAAGGCCAGGGAAGCTAAAAACCTGGAGACCCGCCAGTGGGTGAAGGTCCGCGCCAGAATCGAGTATGAAGAGTGGCAGGATTACGAAGGCGTAGGCCCGGTGCTGTACGCGGACATGGTAGAGCCGGCAAAACCTATCCGGGATATCGTCCAGTTCTAGGAAATCCGCAGAAAAGGATTTGAAGATTTCTATGAATACACAGATTATTTTAGCTTCCGCGTCTCCCAGACGTCGGGAGCTTTTGAAACAGGTGGGATTGTGTCCGGAAATCGTGCCAAGCCGGGCAGATGAGGCCATAGAGCCGATGTCTCCGGAGGAGATGGTGAAAGCGCTGTCTTACCGGAAGGCCAAAGAAGTGGCGGAACGGCTGTTTCTCAGGGAAGGAACAGGAACGGCGGAGGAAGTGGTCGTCATCGGCGCGGATACGGTGGTTGCCGCGGACGGAGAGATTCTGGGGAAACCAAAATCTCATGCGGATGCGGTCCGCATGCTGGAACTGATCCAGGGGAGAACCCATCACGTCTATACCGGCGTCACTCTTTTCTTTGCAGCCGCTGAAGAGACTGTAACTTTTGCGGAACAGACAGAGGTTGAGGTTTATCCCATGACGGCTGCGCAGATCGACCGCTATATCGCGACCGGGGAGCCGATGGATAAAGCCGGAGCCTACGGGATACAGGGCAGATTCGCAGCCTATGTGAAAGGAATCCGCGGAGACTATAACAATGTGGTAGGACTGCCGGCAGCCAGAGTCTGCCGGGAACTTTCGGCGCGGGGATTATTCTGATATCAGCTCCACTCTACCGGAGTGGGCCGGTTGGAAGAAAATACATCTTCCGCCCGGAACAGATCGTCCAGCTTCCTGTCAGGAGAACCTTCTCCGGCCTCAATATCTTTCCACATCCGATAGCCGTCCAGATTCCGGCGGCCCTGTCTTATATAGTCGCCGCCCAGCTGAACCCAGTATGGACTGGAATCCACATTGCAGTAATAATCAAAACCGAGAGATTTCAGATAGTTAAAGCGTTCATTTTCATGGGTGTAGGGGTGCCAGTCACTGATATCGGCTCCGAATGGGAACAGGATGATATCCGTATCGCCGATCAGGGTCTCCACCTCGTTCTCCCATTTATCACAGTCGGCCTTGAATTTATCATAATCAATGGTCCCCATGTCCCGGTGCCCCCAGCTATGGGAGGCCAGTTCCCAGCCGTTGTCCCGCAGGCACTGGGCCACGGCCGCGGCCGCCTGCCGGTCCTGCTCATAGGTAGGAGAATCGCTGTAGGAGGAAGAGGTCCGGTAGCCCAAGATTCCCTCATATCCGGTAAATGCGATGACAGCTCTCGCGCCTTTGTAGGAAAAATCAGGATGAGCCTGGATGTATTCCTCCAGAAGGGGAACCAGATCGTAAGCTCCCACGGAGACGCTTCCATCGTCCATAGTCATCTCGCAGGCAGGCTTTCCGTCGCTGCCTATGACCATGCGGGAAGCAAATCCGTCCCCGGTCATATAAGGATAATAGCACACGTCATCCTGGGACATGACGCAGGCCTTTTTTCCTTCCGGAAGGAGAATCTGCTGAGGCGTCATATGCATTTGGCCGTCGTCGCCCTGGGTCATAAGGGCGATATCGTGAAGACGGACCAGAACAAAGCCTTTTTCGTGCATGGAATCCAGGATTTTCAGAAATTCATCTTTGGTGGTCATGACCTGATTGTAACCGGCCTCGTCATCGTCTCCGTCAAAGGCTTTGGCTTCGTCCATGACCAGGGAGTGAAAAAAAACATGGGTAATCGTATGATAATCGGCAGGCTGGAGAGTCGCCTTGATGGCCTCGTACTCCGCGATGGCATCTGTGACCTGATCGCTGCCGGCAAATTCAGAGTTCTGGAGCAGCTGGATCGCGCCGTCGTAATCGTAACCGGCCGCGATACGGTCTGCCTCGCTCAGCAAAGCGTCTGCGGCGGATACCGTATCAGGAACCGTGTAGGTCAGAGAAGCCGTTTCCTCCGGACTGGTCTCATCGGAAGAGGGATTGTCATTCCCTTCAGCCTCAGGATTCTCGCCCCGGCCGGATGCTATCTGCGCTGCCAGCTTTGTGCCGCCCAGATAGGTCAGTCCCCCTAACAGGCCTATGATGAGCATGCCGATGATATAGAACGGCAGCTGCCGCAGCAGACGGTTTCTCTTGATCTTTGTGAGACGTTTTTTTCGAGCATTTCCCCTGTAGTTTTTATTATTCATAATAAAACCTCTCATACCCAAATTTCCGTTTTCAGTATATCATAATTTGTCGAAGATTGTAAATCCCTGCGGAAATATTTCAAAACATTCCAAAGCTTTCCAAAACATTTCAGACCGGACAGGCCGCGCCCCAAAAGTTGATGTAATAGAAAGAAATACATAGTCCATACATTTATTAAGAGAATTTATTTTGGAGGACGCAATGAAAAAGATTGTGAAGATGGCAGCGGCATGGGCGGCGGCGCTGTCGATAGCATGGGGGACGGCGATCCCGGCGGAATCGAAACTGCTGCAGGGAGAGATGAGCCCGGCAGAATCGAAACTGCTGCGGGGAAAGGCGGGTTCGGAGACGGCAGGGATTGAAAATGCGGAGCCGGCGCTGCCTGCAGGGAGCAGCCTGGTCCGGGCAGCGGCCCAGCTGCCTGCGGGGCCGGAAATCTCGTCTCCGTCGGCAGTGCTTATGGAAGCTTCCACAGGCCAGATCATCTATGAAAAGAATGCAGACGAGCAGAGAAGCCCGGCAAGCATCACCAAGATCATGACGCTGATCCTGATTTTTGACGCGCTGGAGAGCGGTAAGATTCAGATGACGAATCAGGTGGTGACCAGCGCCTACGCCAAGTCCATGGGAGGTTCTCAGGTGTTTCTGGAGGAAGGCGAGACTCAGACAGTGGAGACGCTGATTAAATGCATCGTCATCGCCTCCGGCAACGATGCCAGCGTAGCCATGGCCGAATACATAGCAGGAGACGAAGGGACATTTGTGAACATGATGAACGAAAGGGCAGCAGGACTGGGTATGACGGGAACTCATTTTGAGGATTGCTGCGGACTGACAGAATCCCCCGCGCATCTGACTACGGCAAGGGACATCGCCATCATGTCCCGGGAGCTGATCAATCATTATCCGCAGATTCACAATTATTCTACCATCTGGATGGATACCATCACCCATGTGACCAGGCAGGGGACCAAGGAGTTCGGCCTGTCCAACACCAATAAGCTCCTGAAAATGGCAACCAATTTCACAGTGACCGGCCTGAAAACCGGCTCCACCTCAACTGCCAAATATTGTCTGTCCGCCACGGCGGAAAAAGACGGCGTCCGTCTCATCGCTTCCGTCATGGCGGCGCCGGATTATAAGGCAAGATTTGGGGATGCGGCGGCGCTGCTTAACTACGGCTATGCCAACTGCAGGCTGTATGAGGATACACAGCAGCCTCCTCTGCCGGCGATGTCGGTGAGCGGCGGCGTGGAGGACCAGGTGCCGCTGCGGTACGGAGGGGTATTCTCTTATCTGGGACTTCATGGAGAAGATTTTTCGGCGGTGGAGAGAAAGCCGGTACTGCCGGAGGCCGTGCCGGCGCCTGTGGAGGACGGGCAGACCATAGGGACTCTGGAATACTGGCTTGGGGAGACGAAACTGGGTGAGATTCCCATCCTGGCGGACGGAACTGCCCGAAAAGCAGGATATCTGGATTACCTGAAGAAACTGGCAGGTGCATGGAGCCGGTTCGCGAAGAAGAAAGGCGGGGAGGAAGACCCGGCGGCAGATGAGACAAAATTGTTTGCAGAGGAGACGGCACCAGTTCAGCCGAATCGAAATCCGGCAGCCTGATATGCACATCTTGCAGATCCTCCAATATTATGTAGTATTAGCGCTTCTTAATTTGAGGAGGATTTTATGAGAAAAATCAATACGCGTTTCGGGCGTTTCGCGGCAGCGGCAGCAGCGGCGCTGACGGCAGGTTCCCTTACGGCCTGTCAGTCTGCCGTGCCTCAGAACAAGCTGACGCCGGTTACTTTGAACGAGGTGGCTCATTCCATTTTCTATGCCCCTCAATACGCGGCCATCGAGCTGGGATATTTTAAGGAGGAGGGAATCAATCTGACTCTGGTCAACGGAGGCGGAGCCGATAAGGTCATGACGGCGCTGGTCTCCGGCGAGGCGGATATCGGTTTTATGGGTTCCGAGGCCAGTATCTACACTTACGCCAACGGGGCGGAGGACTATGCGGTCAATTTCGCCCAGCTGACCCAGCGGGCCGGCAATTTCCTGGTGGGCCGGGAGCCGGACGACAGCTTCACCTGGGATAAGCTGATCGGGAAGAAGGTTCTGGGCGGCCGCGCCGGAGGCATGCCGGAGATGGTCTTTGAGTTTATTTTAAAGAAGAACGGTATCGATCCCAAGGCGGATCTGTCCATCGACCAGAGTATCAATTTCGGCCTGACAGCCGCCGCATTCACCAACAGCGATGCAGAATATACGGTGGAATTCGAACCCTTTGCCACCGGGCTTGAACTGGAAGGGAACGGTTATGTGGTAGCTTCCCTGGGAACGGATTCCGGTTATGTGCCCTATACCGCCTACAGCGCCAGGAAAAGCTACATGGAGAAGAATCCGGAACTGATCCAGCATTTCACCAACGCCATTCAGAAGGGACTGGACTATGTGAATTCTCATACGGCAGAAGAGATTGCCGAGACCATCCATCCTCAGTTTGAGGAGACGCCTGTGGAGAATATCACCATTATTGTAGACCGGTACAAGGCCCAGGACACCTGGAAAGGCGATACCGTCTTTGAAAAATCCAGTTTTGACCTGCTTCAGAATATTCTGGAAGAGGCCGGGGAACTGCCGGAGCGGGTTCCCTATGAGGAACTGGTGACGACCCGGTACTCAGAAGCGGCAAAGCGGCAGTAAATGACAGGGAAACAATGGATAAAATGCAGTAAATGAAAGGATACCTGCCTTCGGATGTCCGTTTGAAACGGACATTTGTCCGCAAGTATCCTTTTTAGTACATGGAATATGCTTGACAGATAACACGTTAAAATGTTAAAATGTTTCATGTGGCAAAGAAGCCTGTACACAAAAAGCATTCTTTGCCTTTTTTTCTTTACGCGGTAAATAATATGAGAGAGAGGAGAGAGTTTTATGAGAAAGAAAGCAGCAAAAGTAGCAGCGCTTGCGCTGGCGGCTGCCATGGTACTGAGTGCCTGCGGCGGTGGCTCCAGCTCCAGCGGCAGCGGCGACGGGGGGGCATCCGGAGGCGCTGCAAGCGGCAGTGAAAACGCGGGATCCGGGGATAACGCGTCATCCAGCGGCGTGGGCGAGGCGTCCCATGCCATTACCGATCTGGTTACTTATGAGTCTCAGAACAACGAGCAGGAAGGCTTCCTGATGCAGAACACGGAGAAATCCGCGGATCTGAACGTTCTGTGTAATGTCTATTCACCCCTTCTGGAAGTGAACAACAAAGGTCAGTTAGTACCGGCGGTAGCCACCGAGTGGGGCACCGACGACGGCGGACTGACCTGGACCTTCAAGCTTCGCGACGATGTGAAATGGGTGGACTATAACGGCAATGTTATGGCCGACTGTACCGCCCAGGACTGGATCACCGGCCTTGAGTGGGTTATGAACTTCCATAAGAATGGTTCTAACAATACATCCATGCCCAGCGCACTGATTGCCGGCGCGGATGATTATCTTCAGTATACCAAGGGGCTGAGCCCGGAAGAGGCTATGTCTATGGATAACACCAAGTTCCTTGAGATGGTGGGCATCGAGGCTCCTGATGATTATACCCTGATCTATCACTGCACGCAGAACGCTCCGTATTTTGATACGGTCTGCACTTCCGCATGCCTGTATCCCCTGTCTCAGGCTCTTGTCGATACCCTGGGCGTGGAGAACATGGTCGGTATGACCAACGAGCAGATGTGGTGCAACGGCGCTTACATTGAGAAAGAGTACATCAACAGCAACTCCAAGACTCTGGTTCCCAACCCGGAGTACTGGGACAAGGATGCTCAGCGGTTTGATTCCGTTACCATCCGCATTACCGACGCGACTCAGGCTTATCAGCTGTTTGAGAACGGCGAGATCGACCATGTGTCCCTGGATGAGTCAACTCTGAGGGCCATCTATGACGACGAGGGCCATAAGTATCACAACAACCTGGCTGAGATGCGTCCCAGAAAATATTCCTATCAGATGCATTTGAATTACAGCAAGAACAATGAGGACGGCACTCCCGATGACAACTGGAACAAGGCGGTTGCCAACGAGGCCTTCCGTCTGGCCTGGTATTACGGCCTGGATCTGACAGACTACTGGGCAAGATATAACTTCATTTACCCGCTTCACTGCGAGAACCTGGCTTACACCATGAAGGGACTGCTGTACTTCTCCGACGGAACCGACTACGCGGACCGAGTTGTGGAGAAGCTGGGCGTTCCGGCCTCCGACGGCGAGACTCCCAGAAGACTGAATCAGGAACTGTTTGAGAAATACAAAGCGCAGGCTATGGAAGAACTGGCGGCCGAGGGCGTTACCTTCCCGGTGGAGGCTGACGCTTACATCGCGGCTAACAGCCAGACGGCTCTGGATACCTACAATGTGCTGAAGCAGATCTTCTCCGAGAGCCTGGGAGATGATTTTGTAACCCTGAATATCGGAACCTACGTATCCAGCCTGTCTCAGGAGGTTATCGTTCCCCGTAAGCAGTCCTTCCAGATCAACGGTTGGGGCGCTGACTACGGTGATCCCGCTAACTTCGTGGATCAGGAGCGCTATGGCTATGACGGCGCTTACTACGCCAAGAACTACTCCAACATCAATGACGCCACGGATGAGGATCTGATCGCTACCTACAAGGAGTTCTCCGAGATGGCTGAGAAGGCCGGGGAGATCTGCGACGATATGGACGCCCGCTATGACGCTTATGTGGACGCTGAGGTCTTCATGCTGCAGCACGCTCTGGTTATCCCCTGCTACTATGATGTGAGCTGGGAGCTGACCAAGATCAACGACTATACCAAGATGTACGCTATGTACGGCGCCCAGAACTATACATATAAGAACTGGGAGACTTCTGTAGACGCCTATACTACAGAACAGTATGACGCGTTCAAGGCGGCTGCCGGAGAATAATTCATGGCAAAATATACAGTAAAGCGGCTTCTTCAGTCGCTGGTTACTGTGCTGGTCATCGCAACGATCGTTTTTCTGCTGATGCGGATGCTTCCCACCGATTACTACTTCACAGAGGATCAGGTGATGAAGCTGACGGAGGAGCAGAAGAACGATCAGTTGATGGCGGCCGGCATGTTGGATCCCATCGGGGAACAGCTGCTCCGTTTTTATGGGCAGATCATCCGGCTGGACTTCGGTACCTCCCGGAGAATTCAAAACGGTCAGCCAGTTGTCGCCGTCATCGGATCCAAATTTACGGTTTCCATGCGGATGGGCCTGATTTCCATGGCCTTCTCCCTGGTATTGGGCGTGGCTCTGGGTATTCTCCAGACCAGGAATAAGGATCATCTGCTGGATCATGTGGGGGCTGGCTATACCATTCTGGTGAACGCGGTGCCGTCCCTGGTGTCCTACTCTCTGGTGCTGGTAGTGGGCTCCAAGGTGTTCGGCCTGCCGTCCCTGTATTCCACCAGAAATGTAGGGGAATCCAGCATTCTTCCTATCATCTGTATCTCCCTGTCTTCCGTGGCCTATTATGCTCTGTGGACCAGGCGTTACATGGTGGATGAGCTGAACAAGGATTACATCAAGCTGGCCAGGATCAAGGGCATGGCTACCAAGGATATCATGGTGAAGCATGTGCTGAAAAATGCCTTCGTGCCGCTGATCCAGTACATCCCCACTTCGCTGCTTCTGACCATATCCGGTTCCCTGCTGGCGGAGCGGTTCTTCTCGGTTCCCGGCATGGGTCCCCTGCTGACTGACGCCATCACCCGGTATGACCTGAACGTGGTGCAGACCCTGGTCATCCTCTATGCGTCTCTGGGTATCATCGGCGTATTTCTGGGTGATGTGGCTATGATGATCCTTGATCCGAGGATCAAGCTTGTGGACAAAGGAGGGACCAGATAATGAGCAAATCACAGGATGAACTGTTCCGCGTGGTGGAGTATTCCGCCGAGGCGGCGGAGCGGATCGGATATTCCGACTACTCCTACTGGAAATCTGTTTTCCAGAATTTCCTGAAGAAAAAATCTGCTGTCGTTATGACATGCATTTTCTTCGGCCTGGTGATCTTTTCCTTCGTAGCTCTTATGATCGGAAAATTTGATTATCAGCATTTGGTCTCGGAAAGCTCCCTGGCCTTCACGGCTCCCAACAGCGAGTTCTGGTTCGGAACCGACAACCTGGGCCGGGATTACTGGTGCCAGGTGTGGTACGCCGCTCAGGTTTCCATCAAGCTGGCCCTGATCGTGGCGGCCGGCGAGTGTATCCTGGGCGTTACCATCGGATGCATCTGGGGTTATGTCCGCAGCATGGACCGTATCCTGACTGAGGTTTACAATGTGATCAACAACATTCCCATGATCATCTATATGACGTTGATCGCGCTGGTAGTCGGCCAGAGCTTCCGCAACATGGCGGTTTCCATGATCTGCATCGGCTGGCTTACCATGGCCCGGAACGTCCGGAACCTGGTTCTGATGTACCGGGACCGAGAGTATAACCTGGCGTCCCGCTGTCTGGGCACCCCTGTGTGGCGAGTGCTGGTCAAGAACATTTTCCCGTACCTGATCAGCGTGGTGATCCTGCGGCTGGCCCTGTCCATTCCTCAGACCATCGCCCTGGAGTCCACCCTGTCCTACCTGGGACTGGGGCTGGATATCAACACGCCGTCCCTGGGCATTCTTCTTAGAAATGCCCGGAACTATTTCCTGAATTATCCGTATCTGCTGCTGTTCCCGGCAGTGATCGTGTCTATGATTACCGTTACCTTCTACCTGGTAGGCAACGCGTTCTCTGACGCGGCGGATCCCAGAAACCACGTATAAGAATTGGAGGACACGAAACATGGCAAAAGAACCTATCTTATCTGCTAAAGACGTGGTAATCCAGTTCAGCTTACGGGGCAAGATGCTGACGGCCATCCGGAAGTGTTCTCTGGATCTGTATGAGGGCGAGACCCTGGCTATCGTAGGCGAGTCCGGTTCCGGCAAATCCGTGTTCACCAAGTCCTTCCTGGGCATGCTGGACGCCAACGGTAAGATCGTCGGCGGAACCATCGAGTATGATGGTCATGATCTGGCGAAGTACACGACGGAGAAAGAGTGGATGACCATCCGCGGCAAGAAGATTTCCATGGTCATGCAGGATCCTATGACTTCTCTGAACCCGCTGAAGAAGGTAGGAAAGCAGATCGAAGAAAGTATTTCATTGAATCAGGGCGTCAAAAAGGGCGATCAGCTGAAGAAGATGGCCATTGAGATGCTTGAAAAGGTAGGCATTCCGGATCCGGAACGCCGGTATAATCAGTATCCTCACGAGTTTTCCGGCGGTATGCGGCAGCGTGTGGTGATCGCCATCGCGGTAGCCTGCCATCCCCAGATCCTGATCTGCGACGAGCCCACCACGGCTCTGGACGTTACCATTCAGGCGCAGATCCTGAATCTGATCCGGAGTCTCCAGAGTGAGCTGAAAATGACGGTTATCTATATCACCCATGACCTGGGCGTGGTGGCCAACGTGGCGGACCGTGTGGCCGTCATGTACGCGGGCCAGATCGTGGAGGTCGGCAACGTGGATGAGATTTTCTACGATGCGTGGCACCCCTACACCTGGGCCCTTCTGCAGGCGCTGCCTCAGCTGGGAGTCAAGGGCGAGGATCTTCCCACCATCGACGGTACGCCGCCTAACCTGTTTAATCAGATCAAGGGCGACGCCTTCGCGCCGAGAAACAAGCAGGCGCTGGCCATTGATTTTGAGGAGGAGCCGCCGTTCTTCGACGTGTCGCCCACCCATAAGGCCAAGACCTGGTATCTGGATCCCAGGGCGCCCAAGATTGAGCAGCCCCATTCCATCCGGACCCTGCGGGAAAAAATGAGAGGAAGAGGGTGATTTGCATGGCAGAGAGAGAAAAACTGATCGAGATCAAGGATCTGCAGATTACCTTCGGTTCCGGCAAGCATAAATTTGTTGCGGTGGATCATGTAAATTTTGATATTTACAAAGGGGAGACCTTCTCCCTGGTAGGCGAGTCCGGTTCCGGCAAGACCACCATCGGCCGTGCCATCACCAGGATCAACCCGGTTTCGGCCGGAGAGATCCTGTTTAAGGGCCGGAGAATCAGCGGCAAGATCCCCAAGGAGCTGGATCTGGAAGTGATCAAGAAGTGCCAGATGATCTTCCAGGACCCCATGGCTTCCCTGAATGAACGTGCCAAGGTGGACTACATCGTCTCCGAGGGACTGATCAACCATCATCTGTATAAGGATGAGGACGACCGGAAGCAGAAGGTGGAGAAAGCCCTCCGTGAGGTGGGACTTCTTCCGGAGTTCGCTTCCCGGTTCCCCCATGAGTTTTCCGGCGGTCAGAGGCAGCGTATCGGGATTGCCCGGGCTCTGATCATGGAGCCGGAGTTCGTGGTAGCCGACGAACCCATCTCCGCTCTGGACGTGTCCATCCGGGCCCAGGTGCTGAACCTGCTGAACCGGCTGCGCAAGAGCAGAGGGCTGACCTACCTGTTCATCGCCCACGATCTGTCGGTGGTTCGTTTCATTTCCGACCGGATCGCCGTTATCCATAAGGGTCGGATCGTGGAGCTGGCCGAGGCGGAGAAGCTGTTCCTTCACCCGCTCCATCCTTACACCAAGGCGCTGCTTTCCGCGGTGCCCATCCCGGATCCGGAGCTGGAGAAAAACAAAAAGCTTCTGGTTTACGATCCGTCCGTCCATGATTACAGCAAGGACGGCCCGGTGTGGGAGGAGATCCTTCCGGGACATTTCGTCTGGGGCAATCAGAAAGAGCTGGAGGGATACCGCAAGGAGATCGACAGCGCGAAGTAGACAGCCCGCGTAACGAACGGCTGACTGACTGGACGTTTGAGTGTACCGCAAATAAAACAGAGACTGTCGCAGTCCATGTGGCAGTCTCTTTTCTGCCAAAAGGATTTATTATGAAAAGAATACTGGCGCTGTATCAGCCCTACATGGCCCGCTCCATCTTCTATAAGTGTGTCACCAAGAGTTCTGTGGCTCTGACGGCCATTCTTCTCTGGAACCGGTACATTAACCGCAGAGGGCTTCTGGTGGCCTTCCGGGACGGAGGACTGTTCGTGGGCGTATGCCTGCTGGCCATGGCCTGGTTTTCCTATCTGAGCCTGGACAACATGAAGATCCATCACCTGCTGGAGGAGCGGAAGAAGAAGCCTGTGGTCAGAAGCTACACGGATATGGTGGATTTCGTGGATGAGCATATCACTACCGATGAAGAGATGGAGCCGGAAGAGCGGACGGCCTGCCGTCTGGCCTCCAGTGTGATATCCGGGCTTATATTCCTGATTCCGGCCATTATATTGACGCTGCTGACATGATCCGGAGAGCGAAAATTACAGAGCGTGAATGTGCTGAGATAAGAAATCTATGAAAATATTTAACACAGAGGTTATAGAAAGGCTGTCATATGAATTATCGTATGATCGTCCTGGATCTGGACGGAACACTGACTAACAGTGAAAAAAAGATAACGCCAAAGACCAGGGAGGTACTGATAAAGGTTCAGCGGCAGGGAAATCTGGTGGTACTGGCTTCGGGACGTACCCCTTACGGAATCCGTCCCGTGGCGGAGGAACTCCGGCTTGAGAAGTACGGCGGTTATATGCTGCCCTTTAACGGAGGGGTTATGATCGACTGCCGGACCGGCCGGGAGATCTTCAGCCGGATGCTTCCGGTGGAAAGCAATCGGAAGATCATCGGGCTGGCGAAAACCTATTCGGTTCATCTGGTAACTTATGAAGGGCAGAGCGCGGTCATCTCTGATCCCAGCTGCCCGCATTCTCTCTTTGAGGCCAGAAATAACCATCTGGCGGTCCATGCCATGGAAAGCATAGATGCTATGCAGGATTATGTGAATTTTCCGGTTCCCAAATTTCTTCTCTGCGGCGACGGGGACTATCTGGAAAAGGTGGAGCCGGAGGTGAGGGATATTATGGGCGGGGAATTCAGTGTTTACCGCTCGGATCCGTTTTTCCTGGAGGTGCTTCCGGCCGGCGTGGACAAAGCCAGTTCCATTGAACGGCTGCTGAAGTTTACGGGGCTTGAGAGAGAGCAGGTGATTGCCTGCGGCGATGCCTACAATGATATTTCCATGATCCGGTATGCCGGACTGGGAGTCGCCATGGAAAACGCCCTGCCGGCGGTGAAGGAGGCGGCCGATTATGTCACGCTGTCCAATGATGAGGACGGGGTGGCGGCTGTCGCTGAAAAATTCATGCTTTTGTAAGGGAATACTGCTGGACTTTAATGAGTTAGTGTGTTAAGATGAAAGCAGTAAAACTATTATCATCAGAAAGGGATTTGAAATGAATAAAAAGATTAAGACAGACGCCGTGGATCACCTGTTTGAAGCGATTCTGACGCTGCAAAACCCGGAGGAGTGTTATTCTTTTTTTGAGGACGTCTGTACGGTGAATGAGCTGTTGTCCTTATCCCAGAGGTACGAGGTGGCCAGAATGCTGCGGGAGAAGAAAACCTATCTGGAAATTGCGGAGGAGACCGGAGCTTCCACAGCAACCATCAGCCGCGTGAACCGGTCGCTGAACTACGGCAATGACGGTTACGATATGGTGATCAACCGGCTGAAAGAGCAGCAGTGAGACAGATGATTGCGGAAAACTGGAATGTAGTTTTCCGCTTATTCTTTCTGATGGGTTTCCTGACAATGAAAGCAGGATTATGAAGAAACATGGACTATGGAGAAGATATCGAAAGAGGAGACATTGTATGGACAGAAATGATATCCGTTATGAGACGTATCTGAAGATCCTTGAGGAGGAACTGGTTCCCGCGATGGGCTGTACGGAACCCATCGCCCTGGCGTACGGAGCCGCGAAGGCCAGAGAGATTCTGGGGCATCTGCCGGACCGGGTACAGCTTCAGGTCAGCGGCAGCATTATCAAGAACGTGAAGAGCGTGATCGTTCCCAATACCGGACGTCTGAAAGGTATGTCCGCGGCGGCTGTGGCCGGTATTATCGCCGGGGATCCGGACCGGGAACTGGAAGTGATTGCCGACGTCAGCGATGTGAAAGTAGCGGAGATGAAAGAATTTCTGGAACATATCCAGGTGGATGTGGAGCATATTGACTACGGACATGTATTCGATATCATTGTGACGGAATTCAGCGGTGATTCTTACGCGAAGGTAAGGATTACCGATTATCATACCAATATTGTACTGATGGAGAAAGACGGGAAGGTGCTTTTGGAGAAGCCGCTTGAGGATGGCGAGAAAGAGGATGGGGACCGGGCGGACAGAAGCCTTTTGAATATTAAAGATATCTGGGAGTTTGCCGACAGTGTGAACGTGGAAGATGTAAAGGCGCTTCTGGAACGGCAGATCAGCTATAATACGGCGATCTCCGAGGAAGGCCTGTTGGGAGACTACGGCGCCAATATCGGCAGCGTCCTGCTCCGAACCTACGGCAATGATATCACCGTCCGTGCCAAAGCCAAGGCGGCGGCAGGTTCCGACGCCAGGATGAACGGCTGCGAACTGCCGGTTATCATCAATTCCGGAAGCGGCAATCAGGGAATTACCTGCTCTGTGCCGGTAATCGAGTACGCCAAGGAGCTTCACTGCGGGAAAGAAGCCCTGTACCGGGCCCTTGTGCTGTCCAATCTGGTCGCGATTCATGAAAAGACCGGAATCGGCACACTCTCCGCATACTGCGGCGCGGTCAGCGCGGGAGCAGGAGCGGGAGCCGGAATCGTATATCTCTGCGGAGATGATTATGAGGCGATGATCCATACGGTGGTCAATGCGCTGGCAATCGTATCCGGTATTGTCTGCGACGGAGCGAAAGCATCCTGCGCGGCCAAGATAGCGGCCTCTGTGGATGCGGCGATCCTGGGCTACAACATGTATAAGAACGGCCAGGAATTTAAGGGCGGCGACGGTATCGTCATGAATGATATCGAATCCACGATCCGCGGGATCGGCCGTCTGGGCAACGAGGGCATGCGGGAGACCAACAATGAGATCATCCGCCTGATGGTGGGCCAGGAAGGTTAGACAATAGTCTATTTTTTCTTCTTATGGCTGACGGGGTGTTCTTCCCGGATCTGGTCGATAAGAAATTCCATGGTCTGTTTCTTCAGGTACACGTCAAATCCCAGCTCGCAGATGAAAGCGAACAGCTGCAGGTACTGCCGGTCCTCCGGCTCCTGTTCCGCAAACATCTCCCGGACATTTTGGTACTTGCGGATCATGTCTTCCTTCAGCCGCTTCATCTGCTCCTTCTCCAGGGAGAAGATCTGCTCGTAAATGTCCTGAAGGGACAGTCCGGAGGAATCCATAAAATGTTCCTCGGTAATGGGAGCGAAGAGCGATTCGATGTCGTTAAAAGAAATCATATTCTTAAAATAGTAAATATAGATCAGCAGAAGAATATGCTCTTTGGAGTATTTCTTCTTCTGCGGCGGCGGGAGAAGGTTATTCTTGGCATAGTTGTTGATCATGGTCTTGGTCAGGACCTTGTCTTCCTCATATCGCTTGGATTTCTTCAGATGCTCGTCCATAAAGGTAGTCACCTGATCCATATACAGATCGATATCCGGAATCTGTTCCGGTTTTACGTAATCCAGGCTGTCCAGCCGGGCAAAAATCTCCCTCAGACGTTCGTGATTATCTTTCATACAGCCTCCTGTGACTGAGATAAATGAAAATGATGCGGCACAAAATCAAATGCGAAAATTAAAAGCGGAAATAAACGCGGGCAGCGTATAAATCGCCCTATGTCACATTATATAGTATTCAAAACCAGATGGCAAGAGGAAAAGCGATTCTTATGATTTGAGTTTTGAAAAGATTTATGATATAATCCCACCAGAGATTATATCCGCGCCGGTTGGCGCCCGGCCGGATGACATATAATTCCATGAAGAATGAGAGATAGATTTATGAGCAGTTACGATTTATTAAATCCCATGCAGAAAGAGGCGGTGTTTGCCGCGGAGGGCCCTCTTCTGGTACTGGCCGGGGCAGGTTCCGGAAAGACCAGGGTTCTGACCCACAGGATCGCGTACCTGATCGAGGAGAAGAAGGTGAATCCGTGGAATATCCTGGCAATCACCTTTACCAATAAGGCGGCCCAGGAGATGCGCCAGAGAGTGGACAACCTGGTGCAGTTCGGGGCGGACAGCATCTGGGTCAGCACGTTTCATTCGGCCTGCGTGCGGATCCTGCGGAGACATATCGAATTTCTGGGGTACAGCACCCATTTCACCATCTATGACACCGACGATCAGAAGACGCTGCTGAAGCAGATTTACAAGACCATGGGTGTGGATCACCGGCTGTACAAGGAGCGGACGGTGCTTGCCCAGATTTCTTCCGCCAAGGACAGGCTGGTCACGCCGGATGAGATGATCGCCCAGGCAGGAAGCGATTATTACAGGAGAAGAGTAGGGGAAATCTACGAGGAGTATCAGAAGACGCTTAAAAAGAATGACGCCCTGGATTTTGACGACCTGATCGGCAAGACGGTGGAACTGTTTCAGACCGAGCCCCAGGTGCTGGACTACTATCAGGAACGGTTCAGATACATATTGGTGGATGAGTACCAGGATACCAACCGGGCCCAGTTTGAGCTGGTGCGGCTTCTGGCCTCCAAGTACCGGAATATCTGCGTGGTAGGCGACGACGATCAATCCATCTACAAGTTTCGCGGAGCGGACATCGGCAATATCCTGAATTTCGAGGACGCGTTCCCGGGGGCAAAGGTAGTGAAGCTGGAGCAGAATTACCGCTCCACCCAGAATATCCTGGATGCGGCCAACGAGGTGATCAGGAATAACTGCGGGCGGAAGGAAAAGCGTCTGTGGACGGCCAACGGCGCCGGGCAGAAGCTGGTGTTTCAGCAGTTCGGACAGGCTTATGAGGAGGCGGAATTCATTATCCAGGACATCCTGGCGAAGGGTTATCCTTATCAGGACTGCGCCGTGCTGTACCGAACCAATGCCCAGTCCCGTCTGCTGGAGGAACAGTGTATCGCGTATAATGTGCCTTACCGGCTGATCGGAGGCGTGAACTTCTATCAGAGGAGGGAGATCAAGGATATACTGGCGTATCTGAAAACCATCGCTAACGGAAACGACGACCTGGCGGCGGCCCGGATCGTCAATGTGCCGAAGCGGGGGATCGGAGCCGCATCCATCGGCAAGGTGACGGTGTTTGCGTCGGTCAACGGCCTGAGCCTCTATGACGCCATGACGCGGGCCGGGGTGATTCCGGGACTTGGCAGAGCAGCGGAGAAATTCGGAAAGTTTACGGATCTGATTCAGAAATTCCGCAAGCAGGTTGCTGATGGAGAAAATGGGGAAGCCGGGCTGTCGGAGGAAGGCAGACTGCCGGAGGAGGGCGGACTGTCGGAGGAGGGCGGAAAGCCGGAGGAGGGCGGACTGCCGGAAGAGGGTGGAAAGCCGCCGTACAGTATCCGGCAGCTGATCGAGGATGTCCTTGAGGAGACCGGGTACCGGGAGGAGCTGGAATCCGAAGGGGAGACTGAGGCGGAGAGCCGCCTGCAGAATATTGAGGAACTGGTCAATAAGGCGGTTGCATATACGGAGAACACGAAGGAGCCTACACTGGACGGATTCCTGGAAGAGGTTGCGCTGGTGGCGGATATCGATCAGCTGGATCAGAGCGAGAACCGGGTGACGCTGATGACCCTTCATGGGGCCAAGGGCCTGGAATTTGAGAATGTGTATCTGGCAGGCATGGAGGACGGGCTTTTTCCCAGTTATATGTCCATTACCTCCGACGAACCGGGAGATCTGGAGGAAGAGAGGAGGCTCTGCTATGTGGGAATTACCAGGGCCAGGAAGAATCTGACCCTTACCGGAGCCCGTATGCGGATGGTCAACGGCGAGACCCACTACAGCAAGATCAGCCGGTTTTTGGAGGAGATTCCGAAAGAACTGCTGATCTCCGGAAGACCGAAGCCCCGGCTGTCCTCGAAGCAGGAATCTGCCCGTTCGGAGTCAAAGAGAGACGCCTCCGGCTGGGATATTCCGGAAGATTCCGGACTGCCCTTTGATCAGCCTTCCGACCAGAAGCCCAGAGGCCTGGGATTGTCGCCCCGGACGGCCCGAAGGAACCGGCCGGCCGGAACCAGCCGTTTCGCGCCGGATTCCAAGCCGAATTTCGGAAAGGCGTTTGAGGTAAATAAGAGCGATGTGACCGCGTTTCAGGTGGGCGACCGGGTCAACCATATCAAATTCGGCGAAGGAACCGTCACAGACGTGAAGGAGCGGCCCAGGGACTATGAAGTGACGGTGGATTTTGATTCGGTGGGAACCCGGCGGATCCTGGCTTCATTTTTAAAGTCGAAATCCAAGTAGGATTCCAGCGGTAAAGACCGCCATAAAATTTTTGATAAAATTTGTGTTTCTGCGCAAAATATGATAGACAATGTTTCAGGATTAATGCTATAATGTTAGCGTAATGGAAGGTTACACGCAGGGAAAATAAAAGGAGGGTGCTTGTGATGAATAAATTAGACATGATGAGCAAAGAAGCCATGAGCCGTGTGGAAGATATGATCAATTCCAGCAAACTGAACGAGTGGCTGAGCAAGAGAGAAGACATGGACAAGAAGCTGAATACGATTCTGCTGATTCTGGCCGTGATTGGCGCGGTTGCTGCCGTCGCCGGCATCGCTTACGCCGTATATCGTTACCTGACTCCGGATTATCTGGACGATTTCGAAGATGATTTTGATGATGATTTCGACGACGACTTCTTCGAAGAAGAGGAGACTCCGGAACCGGCAGCGGAATAAGAATGTATCAGAATGTATCAGAGGGCGTGCCTCAGAGACTGAGGTACGCTTTTTGTGTATGGCGGGCATGCCGTCAGTATGCAAATAAAGCGCCAGTGACGCTTTATTTGTATTCGTAAGAGAAGATTTGTGCCGAGTCGGGAAACTGCGAAGTATTTTGGAGGTCTCGGCAGGATAGGAATGACAGGATATGAAAAAAGGCGAGAGATATATTGGACAGGTGAAGAGAACAGCATTTCCCAACAAAGGGATTGTGGAGATAGATGGAGAGACGGCAGTGGTGAAGAACGGGCTGCCCGGCCAGACCGTGGAGTTTGCGGTCAGCAAGAAGAGGAACGGCCGCTGTGAAGGACGGCTTCTCCGCGTAGCAGAGAAATCATATCTGGAAACGGCCGAGGACTGCTGCCCCCACTTTGGTATCTGCGGCGGCTGCGTGTATCAGAGCATTCCATATGAGGAACAGCTGAAGATCAAGGAGCAGCAGGTGAGAGAACTTCTCCGGCCGGTCATCGGCGGCCAGGGGTCCGGCATGGCAGAGACAGACATGTTCAGCCGTATTTTCGAGGGCGTGAAGCCGAGCCCGCTGCATTCGCAGTACCGGAATAAGATGGAGTTTTCCTTCGGAGACGAGGTGAAGGGGGGCCCTCTGGCTCTGGGACTTCACAAAAGAGGCAGCTTTCACGATGTGGTCAATGTGGATTGCTGCAGGATCGTCCATCCGGATTTCACGGAGATTCTTGCGGCGACCAGGGAGTATTTCGCGGCGGAGGGAATCGGCTTCTACCGGAAGCTGCAGCATACCGGTTATCTTCGCCATCTTCTGGTGCGCCGCGCGGTGAAGACCGGAGAAATCCTGGCGGCGCTGGTGACGTCGGGGCAGTTGGGAGAGCGGCCGGGCCTTCCGCCGGACAGAGAAGAGGAAGGCCGGCTTCTGGCCGGCTGGCGCGACCGGCTGCTGAGCCTGTCTCTGGAGGGCAGCTTTGCCGGAATTCTTCATATCCGCAACGACAGTCCGGCGGACGTGATTCAGAGTGACGAGACGGTGATTCTCTATGGGCAGGATCATTTTTACGAAGAACTTCTGGGACTGAAATTCAAGATATCGCCGTTTTCTTTCTTCCAGACCAACTCCCTGGGGGCGGAGGTGCTTTACGAGACTGCCAGAGAGTATGTGGGGGATACGAAGGGAAAAGTGGTATTTGATTTATACAGCGGCACGGGAACCATCGCCCAGATGCTGGCTCCGGTGGCGGAAAAGGTCATAGGAGTGGAGATCGTAGGCGAGGCGGTGGAAGCCGCCAGGGAGAACGCCGCACGGAACGGCCTGACCAACTGTGAGTTCATCGCCGGGGATGTGATGAAAGTGCTGAGAGAGTGGAGTCGGGCGAGAGGTAGAGAAGCGGTGCAGTCGGAGAATGAGGCGAAGGTCGGAACAGAAGCCGGGCCGGCGAATGGAGCCGATTCGGCAGATTCGGCGGCAGATACAGGCGCCGGCATGCCGGCGCCGGATATCATTATTCTGGATCCGCCTCGGGACGGCATTCATCCGAAAGCGCTGGAACAGATCGGCAGTGAGATCCGGGCGGAGCGGATGGTCTATATCAGCTGCAAGCCCACCAGCCTGGTTCGGGATCTGGAGAAGCTTTTGGGGTATGGATATCAGGCGGAGCGGATGTGCTGCGTGGACATGTTCCCCGGGACTGGAAATATAGAGACTGTAGTTTCTCTGTCCCAACAAAAGCCGGACGATGTTATCCGGGTAGGCTTGGACTTGGACGAGCTGGAGGTTACACCTGCCGAGGCAAAGGCTACCTATGGTGAAATCAAGGCTTATGTGAAAGAGCATACCGGTCTTGCGGTTTCTTCCCTCTATATCGCGCAAGTGAAACAGAAATACGGTATCATTGAGAGGGAGAACTACAATAAGCCAAAATCGGAGGATGCAAGGCAGCCGAAATGTCCGGAAGATAAAGAAATGGCAATCGTAGACGCACTGAGGCATTTCCAGATGATAAGCGGAGATAGAATGGAGGCGGCACAATGAATGAGTTGAAGCAGAGAATCCATGACGAGGCAAACGGCCTTGATTATGTTCTTGTCGGGGACTACTACATCCCGGCTATCGAACTGCCGGAGAGTGATAATCGCCCCATCGGAAAGTGGGGACGGATGCACAGGGCATATCTGGAGGAAACGAACCAGTCAATGCTCAACCATTTGATTCTGACAGGCAA